>CAZHIK010000157.1:0-12566 GCA_964532635.1 uncultured Enterobacterales bacterium | reverse complement strand
CGGGGCGCCGGTGAGGCTCTGCCAGACCAGGGAGTTGCACAGGTGCACGAAGCAGCGACTGCGGCCCGTGGTGTCCCAGTCGGACAGGTCGAAGGGATCGTCGTAGATGTCCTGGCGCATACGGCCACCGGCGGCCAGGCCCATGTCGGGGGCGGGGGCCGCGCAGGGGGCGCAGGGAGCCGCACACTCCATGGCATCCATCAACCGGGCGCGGGCCGCCATGGGCGGGCGCTTGGGGAAGCGCCGGCGGAAGATCTCGGGCCTCATGGGGTGGACCGCGATCTGCACGCCGCCGTGCTGGGCCTGGCCCGTGAGCTGCTCTTCGGCGGAATACCCCGAGCCCAGGGGCATGGCGACGAACTGGTTGATGAAGCCCTTCTCCACGCAGTAGCCATCCAGCCAGGGCTGCTCGGGCGAGACAAGGTAGTCCTGGGGCCCGCGGTGCAGGCCTTCGCGCCAGTCTTCACCGCTGCAGGCGTTGATCTTGCCCGCGGCGATCTTGATGGCGAAGGGCCAGGGCACGCCGTGGCCAGCGATGGTGTCGCTCGAAAAATCGAGCCACATGGCCTCGGCCTGGAACATGGGCAGCATCACCCCACCCCGCTCGAGCCACAGGGGCGGAACCTTGGCCGCGAAGTCGTCGACGTGGCGGACCGGGAAGGCGCCGATGCTGGGTGGCAGCGGGTAGGAGCGGCCGTCGTCGGGGATGCGGAGGGTGCGCTGGAAGGTGATGCGCAGCCGGGCCTCGGGGTGGATCTGGGGAAAGCTGATGACCAGGGTGTCGTTGCGCAGCTCGATCATGGGAAACCTCCAGGGCTACCAGGTGCCGTCGCGGACCTCGCGCACGATGCGCAAGACCGCGTGATCCGGCAGCTCGTCGAGCTGTCGGATGAGCTCTGCGAACAAGCGAGGGCGCCGGCGGATGACCCGCAGCAGATCCGAGCTGACCTTGCCTGCCAGGGCCAGCAGCACGTCGGGGTCCTCCCCGAGCACCTCTGCCAGGGCTCGAACCTTGGCCTCGGACGGTGGGGCCTGCTCGCCCCGCTCGACCTTGGACAGGTACGACGGCTCCACGCCGATGGCCGCGGCCACCCGGCGCAGGGAGTACTCGCGGCTCTCGGCTCTCAAGGCCAGGCGCCGCTCACGGATGCAGGTACCGAAGACGTTCTCACTCATACTGTGTACCATGTAGTACACACTCCACATCGTCAAGCCTTTTTTCCCTTCGGGCTTGCCAAGGCCAGCTGGGGAGCCCAGGATGGAGGGCGCCATGATCACGCTCCTCACGCTCCTGCTGCCCCTCGCCGCCAGCGCCGATGACATCGAGCGCGTGCCGGTGATCGTCAACGGCATCGCAACCGCCGAGCCCGAAGCGGTCACCGCCCTGACCTTCGAGTCCGGCGGCTCGCTGTACGGTCCCTTCTGCAGCGCCACCCTGATCGACGCCAAGTGGGCGGTCACCGCGGCCCATTGCGTGGAGGCCATCCAGAACGACTACGCCGACTACGACGCCTACGTGGTCACCGGAGCGGACCTGCTCACTACCGGTGTCGACAGCTACGTGAAGATCAAGAACAGCATCGCGCACCCGGAGTACGACAACAGCAGCTACACCGACGACATCGGGCTGCTCGAGCTCGATGGCGTGGGCCTGCTGGGCGTGGCCACCATCCCCTTGAGCCAGCAGAGCGTGGACTCTACCTGGATCGACCAGGAGCTGCGCTTCGTGGGCTACGGCATCACCGACGACGGCGCCGAGGACATGGGCACCAAGCGCTACGCCGACATCCCCATCGTCAACGTCGACATGGAGATCATCTACGCCTGGGACCCGGACGACGGCCAGAACGTCTGCCAGGGTGACTCCGGCGGCGCAGCCCTCGAGGTGCTGGGCTCCAACGACTACGAGCTGGTGGGGGTGAACGCCTTCGTGGGCCTGTGGAAGGGCCAAGAGGGCCAGGACGCCTGCGCCGATGGCTTCGTGGGCGCTACCCGGGTCGACGTGCACATGGACTGGATCCGGACGCAGACCGGCCTGGACCTCGAGCCCGACACCGGCGGGTCGTCCGACACCCACCCCTGGGGCGGCAAGGGAAGCTCGGGCTGGTGCGCAGCGGCCCCCAGCGGCGCCCGCGGGCTGGGGCTGCTGCTGCTGTCACTGGGGCTGGTCGGGGTTCGGCGCCGCGCCTGACGGGGGTGGTCCGGGCGGAACCAACGCGTCGCCAGCATCGTCGCGGGGGCGGAGTTGGGTGGACCCGTCCACCAGGGAGAACACCGCCCGACCGTGGAGCCGGACCGGCTCGGCCACCTGGCCCAGCAGGCCCATCACAGCCTGGCGGCGCCGATCGTTCTCGTAGCCGTGGTGGTCCACCACGATGCCCACGAAGCCGTCCGCCACCAGCCTCTCGCGGTCGATCGCGATGAGATCCAGGTCGTGCTCGCGGGCGAGCAGGTGCTGGCTGCAGCGCTCCAGCTCGATGAGCTGGGAGCTCAAGTGGTTCTCGAGCAGGTAGCGCGGCAGGAAGCCCACCACCTCGTTGGGGATGGGGCGGCCGTGGGTGCGCTGGTTGAGGAAGTGCAAGCGCTCGAAGCGGTGGCTGCCCCTGACGAAGTAGGGCAGCTCGATGATGGCGCCGGGGGGGAGCACCGAGTCCAGCTCTGCGTAGGCGGGATCCACCTCGAGCTGAGCCGTGGGCAGAGGTGCGGGCACTGGTGAGAGCAGCGCCAGCTCCAGCACCACCACAGCCGGCGCCGCCCAGCCCACCCAGGTACCGAAGCGCCGCTGCAGGGCGAGCACCCCCACTGACGCGACCAGGCCCAGGGCCAGGGAGACCCCCAGGGCGTAGCGGAAGGGCTCGAGGATGATGTATGCCCCGGGCAGCGCGTGGAAGATGCCCATCCAGACCGGGTTCCAGGCGTAGCTGAAGGCGATGTCGGAGGTCAGCGGCAGGAAGGGCCCAGTGGACGCCAGGGCGAAGAACAGCGCCACCAGCAGCCAGAAGCCCACCGCGAAGCGCCGCCCCCGGCTGGCCCACAGCCCCAGCAAGGCGAGGCAGGGCGCCAGGAAGCCCAGGGAGAAGGCCCGGTAGTAGCGAGAGCCGGCCTCGCGGACGATCAGCTCGGACTTGCCCACCGCCAGGTAGTCCATCAGGTAGGCGACGTAGCGATCCTGGTGCTCGGGATCAAGGAAGGGCCAGGGGGCCGCGTGGCGGGTGCCCTCGACGTGCTCGGCGGACATCAGGCTGCGCGGATCGGTCATGATGCCCCGCAGCCACAGGGAGTACAGCCCCGCAGTCAGCAGCATCCCGCCCGCACAGGCCAGGCCTGGCTTCAGCCAGTCGCGGGGCCGCGCTGTGGCCAGCGGATCCTTCACGACCGTGAAGCGGGTGGGCCACAGCCAGGGCAGCAGCACCAGGAAGGGCACCGCCAGGGCCGAGAAGATCACGGCGTTGTAGGGGCAGGTCACGAAGCCCAGGCCCACCGCAACCCCGCCCAGGAAGCCGTCGAGGACTCGCCCGCGGCGCAGGGCCCGCAGCAGGAACAGCCCCGCGAGGGGGTAGGGCCACAGGTTGAGCATGTCGGTGACCGCCCCCGCCACACAGTAGACCAGCACGATGGGGCAGAGCCCGAAGACGACGGCCGCGGTCAAGGCCGCGGTGCGATCCCGGGTGAGGTCGCGGGCCAGCAGCCAGGTGGCCGCCATGGTTGCCCACAGCTGCAGGACCACCATCAGGTTGTAGGCGCCCGCGAAGCCCAGGACAGGGCGCAGCAGCGCGGTGAGGGCGGTGGCCACGATGTCGGGGTTGTTCAGCGGGCCAGGCTCGGGGTAGCCGATGACATCGACCATGCCCCCGAAGAAGGAACCCTGAGCGAAGAGGTCGAAGCCGAAGAGCTTGACTGGCAGCTCGGACCATGGGTCCGCCAGGTAGCCCCCGCCCCCCAGCAGCGAAGCCGCAGGCAGCGCGGCCAGGACGGCCAGATAGAGCAACGAGAGGATGGTCTGACGGTGCGGCACGGTCCAGCCCGAAGAGTCCGATGCGCAAGCTAACCGCTGGGCTCAGGGCTGGTCCGGTTAGGAAGCATCACTCCTGGCTCCCGGTGTCCCCCTGCCCCACCCCCGCCCCAAGGTCGTCCTCGTTCGCCCACACCCGGGCTCGCTGGCCAAGGTCTGCGGGGTGCGGCTGCCCCTGGCGCTGCTGCGGCTGGCGGGCATGCTGCTGCCGGACTTCGAGGTCGCCATCGTGGACATGGCCAAGGAGCCCGACTGGCGGGCCCGGCTGCGGCAGGAACTCGGTTCCGGGCAGCCCGTGGCCATGGGTGTGGGCACCATGACCGGCCCGCAGCTGGCCGGTGCCCTGGCGGCCAGTGAGCTGTGCCGGGCGGAAGCGCCGGGCGTGACCATCGTCTGGGGCGGGGTGCACCCCACGCTCTTCCCCGCAGCCACCGCCCGCGAGGCCTGCGTGGACGCCGTGGTCGTGGGCGAGGGCGAGCTGAGCTTCCGGGCTCTGGCCCGGGCCATCGCCGACGGCGGAGACTGGGGGGAGATCCCCGGGCTGGCCTTCGTGCGCGGGGGCGAAGTGGTGCACACGCCCCAGCGGCCCTTCCTGGACATGGACAGCCTGCCGCCCCTGCCCCTCGAGCTGGTGGACGTGTCCCGCTACCTGTTCTCGGACTTCGGCGTGGACCGGCTGCTCGAGCTCGAGACCTCCCGCGGCTGCCCCTTCGACTGCTCCTACTGCTACAACGTCGTCTACCACCGCCGCCGCTGGCGGGCCCAGTCCGCCGAGCGGGCCCTGGACGACCTGGCACGCTACCAGCGCGACCACGGCATCCGCGGTGTGGGGCTGGTGGATGACGAGTTCTTCATCGATGCGGAGCGCGCCCAGGTCATCGTGCGGGGCCTGGGACCCGAGGGGCTGGGGCTGCGCCCCCTGTTCCAGGGCCTGCGGGCGGACACCCTGGCCGGCCTGCCCGACGAGATCCTCGACCTGCTCGAGCGCTGCGGACCCACCTCGGTGCAGATCGGGGTCGAGAGCGGCAGCCAGGCCATCCTCGACGCGGTGGACAAGCGCATCACCGTGGCAGAGGTGGTCGAACAGAACCAGCGCCTGGCCCGCTACCCGAAGCTGCGGCCCTACTACAACTTCATGGCCGGCTTCCCCGGTGAGACCCCCGACGACCTGCGGGCCACGGTAAAGCTGGCCTGGCAGCTGCTGCGCGACAACCCCCAGGCTCGGGTGAGCCCCCTGCACCTGCTCCCCCCCTACCCGGGCTCGGCGTTGTACGATCGAGCCGTGGCCGAAGGCTTCGAGCCCCCCAGCGACGCTGGGGGCTGGGCGCGCTTCGACTTCCACTCCAGCCGACCGCCCTGGGTGAGCGACGAGCTGCACGACCTGGCCCGGCGGGTCACCGTGGCCAGCCTGTTCGTCGACGACAAGATCCAGACCCGCACCCCATCCCGGGCCGCGGCCCTGCTGGCGCGGCTGTACCGCCCTGTGGCCCGCCGCCGCTACGCACGCCAGGCCTTCCGCTGGATGCCCGAGCGACACCTCTTCGAGCCCCTGATGACCTGGCAGACCCGCCGCGATGCCCGGAGGCAGCCGTGATCCCCGGGCTGCACAGCGTGGTGGCTGCAGGCATGGGCCTGCCCCAGGTCTACAGCGCGGTCCAGGGCCTGGTGGGCTGGGACCGCGGCTGGCAGATCATCGTGGGAGAGCACCTGCGGCCTCGACCGCAAGAGCGCATCCTGGACATCGGCTGCGGTCCGGCCGACCTGCTGCGCTGGCTGCCGCCGGTGCACTACGTGGGCGTCGATCCGAGCGAAGCCTGCATCCGCGCCTGTCAGCGCCGCTTCGACGGCCGCGGCCGCTTCGTGAAGGGCACCGCGGCCCAGCTGGCCGCCGAAGGTCCCGAGCCCTTCGACACCGTGCTGATGCTGGGGGTGCTCCACCACATGGACGACGCCGAAGCCCGCGACACCGTGGCCCTCGCCGCCAGCCTGCTGGCCCCCGGGGGCCGGCTGGTGAGCCTGGACACCTGCCGCTGGCCAGACCGCCCCCTGCTCAACCGCGCCCTGTGGCGTGCCGACCGCGGCGCCTGGATCCGGGACGAAGCCGGCTACCGCGCCCTGGTGGAGCCCGCCTTCACCAAGGTGACCGCCATCCCCCTGCACCACCTGCTGCGCCTGCCCAGCACCCACCTGCTGATGGAGGGGCGGACTCCAACGACCGGGTGATCGCTCCTTCGGGCCGACCGCACGACCAGGGTGATGGCGAATCCGAGCTTAGAGGCAGGTGCTCTGAATGCGGCCGTGCTGACGGTCCTGCTGTGCTCCACCTCTGCACTGGCCCGGGAAGGTCCCCAGCGACTCCTGCCAGGACGGGCCTGGGCCGCGGAGGCTGCCGCCGGTAGCCAGGCCTGGCAGGACAGCGTGGGTCTGCACGGCACCCTCGAGCTGATCGCCGCGCTGGACCTGCGCCTGGGGTTCGGGGTGCACTTCGTGAGCGACGTGGAGCCGGTGGGCTCGGCGCGGGAGGCCTGGGCCAGCGGAGAAGATCCAAAGCTGCGCTGGACGCCCTACGGCTCCCTGTCCACCCACAACCACATCGGCTGGCTGTTCCCTATGGGCCACCCCGCCGCTCTGGGGCCGTTGCTGAGCTTCGACACGCTGCACGTCCTGCGCAGGCACGACGGGGAGGCGCTGTACCTCGAAGAAGCCGCCGGCTGCCTGGGCCTGGGGAGCTGGGGCTCGGGCATGGTGGCCCGCTGGCACACCCGGGACGCGCTGTTCACGGCTGCCGGGGGCCTGAGCCGCTCCTGCAACTTCGTCTCCCCGGTCTACCGGCCGCGCCTGGACCTGCGGGTGCACAACCAAGCGGGCTGGACCTACGGGTTCGTGCTCGACCCACACACCACCATGCTGCGGGTGGGTCGAGGCCGGGCGCAGCCCGCCTGGTGAGCTGGCGACGGGCACCGAACCCCGTGGTATGGCGAAAGTGAGCCCGCCCCGGAGACGCTATGGTTCCCCGCCGCCACCTCCCCGCCGCCGCGCTGCTCGCGCTGCTGGGCTGTGGCGACGGCTCCAGGCCCGGAGACACCGGGGAGCCCGCCGAGCACAGCCTGGCCCCCGAGGCCACAGGCCTGGACTGCAGCGAAGACGACGTAGTGGGGTTGGCGAAGCGGGGTGGACTCCGCGTCGGCCGCTCGGGGACGATCATCCCCCTGTGCAGTGGGGAGCTGCTGTTGTCGGATCAGGGCGCCCTCGAGATCCAGCGGCTGGAGCTGCGCAGCGGCGAGGTGCTCGAGGCCTGGCAGCTGCCGGCGCCCCCCGAGCGCATGCTCCACGATCGCGACGAGGGGCTCCTCATCGCCAGTCACGGCAGCTCGGTGACCGCCATCGATCCCGAAGCCGGCGAGAGCTGGACCCACCACCTGGACGCCCCGATCCTGGACATCACCATGGGAAACAACGGGACGCTGTTCGCCAACATCGGCGACAACTACGGGCTGGAGATCGCCGTCATCGACGCCCGCGAGGGCATCGAGGGGAGCTACGAGGTGCCGGTGGGTGGCACCTTCCTGGCCTTCGACCGCACGCGCGACCTGCTGTACGCCGCCGACGCCGGCTGGTCCCCCAGCGACCTGATCCGCCTGACCTGGGAAGGCGGCGGCTTCGGCTACCAGGAGTCCATCGACGGAGGCACCAACGGCCAGGGCCTCGCCCTGTCACCCGACGGCGAGCACATCGCCTTCCCCTGCGGCGGCGGCAACGGCCCCGGCTACCTGACCTACGACTTCTCGGCTCAGGACCTCGAGCGCGTGCTCGGTGCCTTCGACACCGGCCCCTACCCTCGGGCGGCCGCGTTCGACGCCGACAGCGCGCGGCTGGCCGCCAGCAACGGCGACGAGGCGCTGCTGTTCGACGTCGAGACCCACGAGCAGGTGGACGGCTTCGAGATGCCCTGGGGCTCCTGCGACTACGGCACGGTCTCCCAAGTGGGGGTCTCCACCGGAAGTCGCATCCTGTTCGGCTACGGCGACTGCGGGTACGAGGACAGCGCGGGGGTGCTGAGCTGGATGGTGGTGGACTGATCCCGTCCGACAACTCCCCTTCTCCTCATGGTATTCATGACGGGCACCACCGAGAGGAGGACGAGATGATGCCCCCCCAATGCCGATTGGCATTCGTTCTTGGGCTCGCGCTGCTGGCGCTGACGGCCTGCGAAAAGAACAGCGGCTTCAACCCTGGAGGGTCGAGCGGCGACACCGGCAACCCCGGGACCCACCGACTGTCCCCCGACGCCACGGGCCTGGACTGCAGCGAGGACGACGTGGTTGGACTGCTGGAGCGGGGCAAGATCCACATCAGCCCATCTGGGACCATCGTCCCCCTGTGCAGCGGTGAGGTCCTGATCGCGGACCGGCTCGCCAACGAGATCCAGCTGCTGGATGTCCGCAGCGGCGAGGTGCAGCAGACCTGGCAGGTGCTCGACCAGCCCGCCCGCGTGCTCCACGATCCAGTCGCACGACGGCTGGTCGTGGCCTACAGCAGCGCCACCAAGATCTCCGTGTTCGACCTGGACGATGACGACAGCCGCGACCACGATCTCGACCAGGCGGTCATGGACATCGCCCTGGGTCCAGACGACCTCATCTTCGCCGCCACCGGCGAGAGCTGGGAGGTGGAGATCGCGGTCATCGACGCCGAGGACGGCCTCGAGCGCACGCAAGAGCTGGAGCATCGAGGCAACTACCTGGCCTTCGATCGGGAGCGAGATCTGCTGTACGTCGGCGAAGACGACAGCTCGCCCAGCCACCTGAGTCGGCTGAGCTGGGACCGCAACGAGCTGATCCTCGAGGAGAACATCGACGGAGGTAGCCACGGCAAGGGTCTCACCCTGTCGCCCGATGGTCAGCACCTGGCCTTCCCCTGCACCGGCGGCAACGGCGAGGGCTACGAGGTCTACGACTTCGCCGCCGAAGACTTCCAGCAGGTCTACGGCGCGTGGGACACCGGCCCCTACCCCTACGCCGCCTCGTTCTCGAGTGACGGCACCCGCCTGGCGGCCAGCGAGGGCAACAGCGCGTTGCTGTTCGACGTCGAGACCCACGGGCTGGTCGACAGCTACGAGATGAACTGGAGCACCTGCGCGCACACGACCGTCACGCAGGTGGAGCTGTCCAGGTACGGCCGCATCCTCTACGCCTACGCCGACTGCGGCTACGACGACGAAGAGGGAATCCTGAACTGGAAGGTGTTGGACTGAGGACTCAGATCCCTGGCCGCTGAAATACGAAGATCCAGGTCTTGCGGGGCACCAGCTCGGCCGACAGCTGCTCGAAGCCCGCCGCGGCGAAGTGGCTGGGCAGGTGGTCGATGACGTCGTCGGGGCGCATGTACTGGGCCACCACCAGCCGGCCGCCAGGGCGAAGGGTGGCCAGGGTGCTGGCGAGCATGGCCGTGCTCTCGGGGCCCAAGGCGGGCGCCAGGTAGAAGTCCAGGTGAGCCATCAGCGCGACGTCGATGGACTCCGGGGGCAAGGTGGTGGAGTCGATGGCGCTCAGCTTGGGCCGCACGTTGCCGTGGGGGTTGAGATCCGTGCGGGCCACCCGCTGCTCGAGCACGGCCACGGTGCGAGGCTGGATGTCCAGGGCGTGGACCTGTCCCTCGGGGCCCACCGCGTCGGCCAGCCGAAACGTGAACCAGCCCACCCCGGCACCGATGTCGGCCACGGCCATGCCGGGCTCGAGGGCCATGGTCTCGATCAGGTGGTCGGGATCGGTGTGGCGCTTGAAGAACTGGCTGGCCAGATCGGCGGTGGAGAAGAAGGGGTGGACCTCCTCGGCCTGGTGGAACAGCACCCTGGCGTGGTCCTGGGCCCAGATGGGGGCCAGGGGCGGAGGCTCGGCCTGGACCTGGCAGCCGAACAGGAGCAGCGCGTTGATGGGGAGGAGGCGAGGCATGGCTTGCTCGAGGCTTCCAGCACACCGTAATCCAGGCCCGGGACTTAGGCGTTAGACCTCCGGTGTACCCGAGGTGCCCATGACCTCCGCCGAGCCCCGCAAGACCAAGCCCCGCGGCATCCCCAAGATGCGCTCGCTGCTGTGGCTGCTCACCGCGGTGGTGGCGATCCAGGCGGTGGCCATCGTGCGCCTCGATGCGCGGCTGCGGTCGCTCACCCGCCAGGCCACCACCCTGAGCGCGGCGGCCCAGCTGCAGCTGCTCACCCCCGCCACCATGCTGCTGGCCACCTCCCCCAGCCAGACCGTCTACAGCCTCGAGACCCTCGAGCGCACCCGCTCCGCCAGCCACACCTGGCTCGATGGCTTCATCCAGCAGCACGGCATCGGCGAGAGCGACGCCACCCTGCTGCGTGCCCTGCACGACCGCTGGCTGGGGCAGCGGGCCGAGGCCAGCATCAACGGCGCCATCGGCGTCTACCAGCCCCAGGACGTGGCCCAGCTGCACACCACCCTACGCGAGCGCTACGCCATGGCCGCCCGCTCGGTGCTGGGCGAGCCCGGAGCCGCGGCCCTGATGCAAGGCATCGACCAGCAGCTCCCCACCTGGGAGCCCCAGCGTTGAGGCCCTGGCTCGCCCTCCTGGCGCTGGCCGCCTGCGGCCCCCCCGATCCGCCTGTCGAGCCGGAGCCCCAGACGCCGGTCGCACAGGCACCCGCTCCAGCGACGCTACCCGCCAGCGACCTGCCGTGGACCGCCGACGCCCTGGCCCTCGAGGAAGCCCTGCTGGCTTACTCCGCCGCCCCCGATCCCCATCGCCTCGGTGCGCTGCAGGCCCAGGCCGCCGCCGCGGTGCAGGCCGACCCCGACTACAGCTACCTGCGGCTGCTGTGGGTCCACAGCCTGGCCCTGGGCGGTCAACCCGCCCCGACCGACGCCCTCGAGCCGGCCGAGCAGGCCTGGTACCAGGCCTGGATCGCGCCCCGCCGGCACGCCCTGCCTCCCCTGCTCATGGCCCACCGCATCCACGCCTGCCTGAAGTCCCACGGCCGCGAGATCCCCGACTTCCTGCTGCGCAGCGGCGAAGCCAAGGACAGCGAGCCCATCGTCTGCGGTGGCATGCGCCTCGATCCGGCCATGACCCCCGCCGACTACAGCATCTTCGAGCGCATGACCCTGCGCAGCCGGGGCCGCAACCGGCTGGACAGCTGGCACCCGGGGGATGCTCCCTTCGGTGTTCCGGAGCTGGCGGCGCTCATCGGGCTCGCGCCGGGTATGCGGGTGGCCGACCTGGGGGCCGGTGTGGGCTGGCTGTCCATGCCCTTCGCCCGCACCGTGGGGCCCGAGGGCAAGGTCTACGCCCTCGAGATCGACCCCCACGCCCTGGAGCTGCTGGCCGCCCTGTCCGAGGAGCCCGGGCTGGCCCAGCTCGAGCCGGTGAGCGCCCGGGTCGACCACACCACCCTGCCGGCCGGCTCGGTGGACATGATCTTCGTCTGCGACACCCTCAAGGCCATCCAGCGCGAAGAGCTGGAGGACCCGGTGACCCTCAACCCGCTGCTGGTCAGCGCCGCCGAGGCCCTGGTACCCGGGGGGCGGCTGGTGGTGGTGGAGAAGCCCGACCCAGCGGACATCCATCGGCGGGTGTCCATGGAGAAGCTGGAGCAGACCATCTCCGACGCCGGCTTCCGGCTGGTGGAGCGCCCCGAGGCGCTGCTGCCCGGGCGCCACGTGCTGCTCTTCGAGCCGGTGCCGGAGGGCTAGCCCGTGGCCTCACGCCTGCGCTGGCTGCGCGTCTACGCCGCCCTGTGGTGGGTGCTGGCCGCGCTGCTGGGGCTGGTGGCCGCCACCCAGCACAGCTCCGCCCTGGGGCTGGCACTGCAGCAGCGCTGGAACCTCCACAAGCTCTTCAAGGGCAGCTTCGAGGCCTGGGGCCTGCTGATCCTCTACAAGGGCTGGCTGCCCTGGGTGTTGCTGGGGGGCTTGGCCGCCGGGCTGGGCATGGGGCTGCTGAGAGGGCGGGCCTGCGCCCCCGCGGCCGTGCTGCTGGTGCTGGGGGTGAGCTTCGTGCCCGGGGTCCCCATCTGGCTGGGGCTGGCCTTGGCGCTGGTGCTGGTGCTCAACCTGATGCCGTGGGGTGCTGGACTCGGCGCGCGCGGGTGGAAGGCCCTGTGGGCCCCCGGGCTGACCCTGCTGGCTCCGATCCCCAGCCTGCGGCTGTGGCTGGGCCTGCGCGGGCGCGCCTGGCGGCCGGCGCTGGGAGCGCTGCTGGGGCTATGCCTTGCCGGGCTCGGCTTCGGCGGCTCGGTGGCGGCCCTGGTCACACCGGGCCAGCACCAGTGGGACTTCGTGTACTGGGACGACAGCATGGTGGACGAGCGGGTGGAGACCGTGGCCCGCTCCCCCAACGGCTACGTGGGCGACTTCCACGAGATCCAGGTGGTGGGCGATCAGGCCGTGGTGGTCGCCGAATCTGGCAGCATCCAGCTGGTGCCCCTGGGCTCCAGCGGCGAGCCCCGCTACCACCCCGGGCCGCCCCGGCAGCTACACCCCGGGGATGTGGGCTCGGTGTCGTCGTGGACCCAACCCGAGACCGGCCGCACCTG
>CAZHIK010000156.1:0-12592 GCA_964532635.1 uncultured Enterobacterales bacterium | reverse complement strand
CTGGTGGCCGCGGCTTCGTAGACCAGGCCCTTGGCACGTCCGAAGTCCTCCGAGCAGCCGAGCCAGAAGTCGAGCACGCACATCTGGTCCAGGGCGCCGGCGTTGGCGCAGGACACAGCGTCGTTGAGGAAGCGGTGGTTGGGGATGGAGACCAGGTTGTCGTCGAGGGTGACCAGCCGCACGGTGCGCAGCCCGATCTCCTTGACCTCGCCGTAGTCGCCGTCGAACTCCACCCGGTCGCCCACCTGGAACGGCCGGTCGAACAGCAGGATGATGCCCGCCATCAGAGAGGCCAGCAGGTCCTTGAAGGCGAAGCCCACGGCCACGGCCACCGAACCACCCACCGCCAGCAGCAACTCGTCGGTGAAGTGGAAGATGCTCGAGGTGACCACGACGGTGGCCAGGATGATGACGGCGAAGCGGGTGACCGCCGAGGCTTGCTTGAGCAGCAGCCGGTAGCCGGTGAAGCGCTCTCCCATGGCGTCGAGGAAGCGCACCAGCATGCGGGTGCCGATGACGGTGACCACCACCACCACCAGCGCGTAGGGGATGCGGTCCAGCACCACGAAGCGCAGCAGGTTGGTGGTCTCGGTGCCGTCCATGGGGATCTACTGCCTCGCCAGGAAGTTCTTGTTGCGCAGGTGCCGCTCCACCGCTGGGAGCCACGGCAGCTCCAGCCGGTACTGTGATGTCTCCTCGAAGCCATCGCTGCAGAGCACGCCGCGGGCCACCAGGCGCTGACACGCGGTGCGCACGCCGCTCTGGGGCAGGTTGAGGGTGCGGGCCAGCTGGTCCACCGCCAGGTGATCGTGGACCACCACGGCGGTGAGCACGAACAGCTCGTTGTCGCTTACGTCCTGCAGCTGCATGGGCGTGGGTGCGTCGAAGAGCCCCACCAGCAGCTTGCGGCCTTCGACGCTGGCGCCTCCGAGGAAGAGCGCCCGGGCCACCTGGGGATTGCCGCTGCTGGCATCGGCCAGCAGTCGCCAGTAGGCGGCCCGCGCCTTGCCGCGCAGGCGCTCGACGTCCAGGGTGTTGGGGCCGATCCCGGCGAGGTCGTCGAAGGACAGCTCGAGGTCGGCCTGCTGGACCGTGGTTCCCAGCCAGCGCGCGAGGGCGCCCGGGCCCGCTGGGGCCAGGGGATGGACGCGCTCGAACAACGCCGGATCGAAGACCCCGGGGACGCCCCTGAGGTAGGCCCAGGTTGGGCCGTGGAACCCGCAGATCCAGAAGTGCTCGTCGGAGGTAGCGTGGGCCACCTGGAGCACCTCGTGCAGCGCCGCGAAGCCCCCGACCTCCCGCAGGAAGAGCCGCTCGGTGTCGTCCAGCAGATACACGCGGGGCCCCGGGAGCAAGGAGATCTCGTCGATGAGCTCCTGGTGTCCTGGCGCTCCACCGCTACGGCCCAGCAGCTGCGCAGCGAGCCAGCCACGGGCGGCGTCCGGCCCGTCCACCCGGTGCTCAACGGTCAGCTCCACGACCTTGTGCACGGTGGCCAGGCTGCGCCCGAGCCGTCCGAGCAGGGTGGTGCGGCCGAGGCCGCGATCGCCGGTGATCACCCGCAGCCCGCGTCGGCGATGCTCGATCCAGGCCTGGTGGGACTCCTGGATCTCGGACTGCAGCTGCTCGACGCTGTCGAAGGGAGGGCGCAGGGCCTCGAGCCGCTGGACGAGCGGAGCGGCGAGCGGCTCGCCCCGCCGCTCGGTGCTGTCCCGCAGCTGTCTTCGGGCCACCAGGGCGGCCAGGCGCGACATGCTGGGCCCGCCACCCGCCAGCCGGGCGCCGATCCGCACAGCCTGCTGGCCCAACAACAGGCCCAGGGCCGTGCCGCCCTGCAGAGTGCGCAGCAGCCATGACGAGGAGCTCCGGCGGGCCCACTGCACCAGCCGGCTGTCGGGCTGCTCTCCCAGGGCCCGAACCAGGGCCGGGCTCCAGCGGTGCACCAACACCACCAGCAGCACCCAGAACGCGATGGTACCCACCACGTTGACCACCTCGAAGAGCCGATCGGCGTCGAGCAGGCGCAACGCGGTGACCTGACAGAGCAGCAACACCACCCACCAGACCATCACCAGCCGTGCGCTCCAGAGCACCTGCTGACGGGAGGACTCGCTGACGTTCCGCAGGGCTGGACGCTCCTCGCTGTGGGTGGCCAGCAGCGCCGGCACGACAGCGGGTACCGCACGCAGCAGCACCACCAGCGCGAAGCCCCAGGCGAGCAGCGCGATCAGGGCCGGCGCGTCGCTGAGCAGCCGGGCCAGCTGCCAGCTGGCCAGCACGTCGACCAGCGCACGGACCAAGGCCGACCAGGGTGGTGCGAGACGGTTGAGGTCCCCCGGCTCGAGCCAGCGCTGTGCCTGGAGCGCCAGCCAGCGCGGCAGCCCGCGCGCGTCGCGATCCCGAGCCGCCTCGGCGGAGCGGTTCACCAGCCGCTCGGTCCAGATGGGCGCAGCACGCCGCAGCCAGAGCCAGATCAGCCCTAGCAGGAGCAGCTCCACCGATCCGGCGATGAGCACCCAGATGGCGCCCAGATCCAGGAGCTTCGCCGGCAGGGAGGTGATCCATGGGCCGGCTCGCCGCAGCTGGCTGCCGGCGCGGATGGGTAGCTCGGCCAGCTCCGCCACCAGCTCGGGCAGGAAAGCCCGGGAGACCTCCTGGCGGGCCGAGGCCGAGGCCTCGCTGCGGCCCACCCTTCGCTGCACCTTGGCCTTTCCGAGCAGCTGGAGCACGGCCACGATCTCGTCGGAGGCGGCGTCTTCCCGGTCGTAGAGGGTCTGCTCGAGGTCCGCGCGGGCAGCGTGGGCTGCGGTGACCAGCTCCTGGATGCCGGTGGAGCTCACCCCCAGGTCCAGCTCCGTCCTGCGCTGCTCGAGCTGAGCCAGGCGCGCGTTGCGATCGTGCTGCAGGGCCTCGAGGGCATCCGAGCGCTGCTGCAGCACGCTTCGGCTGTCGTCCACCAGCCCGCGGAGGGCCAGGTAGGCCTCGTCGATGCGCAGCTGGCGCTGGGGATCCAGCGGCGGCAGGGACAGGGCCGCAGCCAGCTCGTCCGCGCGAGCGGCCAAGCGCTCGCCCAGGCCCTCGATGTCGACGACGGCGGCCTCACGGCGGGCTGCCTCCTCCTCCACAAGATCGGCGATCTCCTGGCGCAGCTCGGCGACCCGCAGCCGCAGAGCGGCCTCGGCCTGGGATGCCCGCTGGGCCTCGTCGTCGGCCTGCTGGCGGGCCAGATCGGCCTCGCGCCGGGCCTCGGCCAGGCGGGCATCGCTCTGATCGTCCTCGAGGCCCGCCGCCGACAGTCGCTGGGCCTTGTCGAGGGCGGCCTGGTGAACGGCCAGGCGCTTTTCATGGATCCAGACCCGCAGCTGAGCTACGTCGCGACGGGGACCCGGCAGCTCGACGGGATCGGGCAGGCTGGTGAGCTCCTGGCGGGCGTGCTCCAATGAGTCGTGCAGCTGCTCCACCCGGGCCTCGAGCTGGGCCAGGGGCAGCTCGGAGGCGGGGGCCAGCTCGCTGTCTTCCTGGGCCAACTCGGCCTCGAGGCGGGCCTTCTCGCCACCGAGCTCGAGCAGCTCGTGGGCCTCCACCAGCGCGAGGATCTGGGCGGCCTGCTCGCCCGGCAGCAGGGGGGCTACCCGCTCGAGGCGGTCCAGACGAGCACGGAGGGCCAGGTCGGCCACCGGATCGACGGGGAGCTGATCGGGCACGGGCTCGAGCTGATCGGCCACCGCGGCAGCCAAGGCCGGATCACCGGGGAGTGTGGCCGACCGCCAGGCCAGCTGGCGAAGGTGCTCGAGCGCACCGCTGGCGTCGCCGGCGGCAGCGGCCAGGGCCAGCTGCTCGCTGCTGGGGTCGTCGGCCGGGACGCCCGCGCGGATGTCGGCCCAGGCATCGACGCGTCCCTGGACAGCGGCGTCCCGCAAGCCCGGTGCTCGCTCGAGGGCCGCCCGCAGGCCCGCGATGAAGCGCTGCTCGAGGAGATCGGCACGCTCCTCGGACTGGCAAGCCTGGGTCAGGGCACGCCGCCACGGCTCGATCAGGTCGGCATCGGCAGCTTCGAGGCCTTCCGGTGCGGCGAGAGCTTGTTGGGCGGCGCGCGCCTCGGCGCGCTCCTGGAGCTGCCAGGCCTGGGCCCGGAGGTAGCTGGGATCCCCCACCGGCGCGCTGGCCAGAGCGGGGAACGCCTCGGACCAGGTGCCGCTACCTTCGAACCAGCGTTCCCCCGCCGCAGCGCGGGCCTCGGCCGCCTGGGTTCGAGCCGCCAGCTCCGGCAGCACCTCCTGGTGCAGCCGCGCCCTGAACAGCGCCGGATCGCCGGACTCCTGAGCCCAGCCTGGGGCCAGGGCGAGCCAGCAGCACAGCAGCAGCAGCATGGGCATGGAACCACTCCGTGGTCGCTTCGAGTGAAGCGTCCACAGCAGAGCCCTATCGCCACCGTGCAGAGCCGGCATGGAGGGCTCGATGTGGACCCGGCGGCCCCTCGGATCCCGTGCTACCCTCCGCGGTGTTGGAGGAGCTATGGAACCCACCGCCCTGAAGGCCTACCTCGACTCGCTGTGCGAGCAGCTCGACAGCGGCACCCAGACCGTGCGCGTCATGCGCTTCGCGGGGGCCGCGCTGGTGGCCGGCGGCACCATGACCGCCTGCTTCGAGAAAGGAGAGAACGTGGCCCTGTACGGCGCCGTCTTCGACACCAGCGCCCCGCCCGCCGAGATCTGCGACGACGACTTCGACAACGACGGCGACGGCCACATCGACTGCGCCGACCCCGACTGCGACGACGACCCCGCCTGCGAGATGGTCGACGAGTACGGCGCCCCGGCCGTCGAGGACGTCTGCGACGACGACCTCGACAACGACCACGACGGCGACATCGACTGCGCCGACGAAGACTGCATCGACGACCCGGCCTGCATGGACGACGCCCTGTACGGCACCACGTTCGAGTAGCGATCGAGCCTACCTGACCTATGGTCGGACTTCACGTCCGCCCGAAGCCCTCCACGCGGGCGCAGGTGAACTGCGCCCCTACGTTCACCCGAAGACGTACCCGAATCGCATGGGAGCCAGGCTCCCCCGCGATCGCTACCGCGACGGTCACGCGTTCCTGGTCACCGTGGTCACGCATCAACGACGTCCGTGGTTCGAGAACGAGGCCATGGCGAAGGCCGCCACAGCCCTGCTCGATCAGCACGAAGGCCTCTACGCCTGGTGCATCCTCCCCGACCACATCCACCTGCTCCTCGAGGCCGACGACGCCCTCACCTGGATCCAGCGCTTCAAAGGTCGCCTCACGCCCATCTTCCGGAGGCTGCGCCCGGGGCAGAGACTCAGGCAGCGCAGCTTCCACGATCGGGCCCTGCGCAAGGAAGAAGACCTGAGAGATGCCGCCCTGTACACCTGGGCCAACGCGGTCGAGGCTGAGCTGTGCGAGGCACCCGCCGACCACCGATGGTCCGGCTCCACCACCTGGCCGGACTGGCGCGACTGGGACGAGAACCACGGGAGCAGATAGACCGCTCCCCTACGCCCACCCAGCACGATCACCAGACGTAGTGGCGGACTTCACGTCCGCCCGCCCGCTCCTACCCGTCCCGCTCCTTCTCCTGGCGGTAGTAGCAGTAGGGGTTGCCCCCCATCTCGCCCACATGGGCGAAGCTGGTCCAGCCGCAGCCGCCTCGGCAGATCTCGGCGTACTCGCAGTCTCGGCAGAAGCCCTCGAGCTGTTCGAGCGTGAACTTGCGGTTGTAGGCGAAGGCGGCGGGATCGTTCCAGATCTCGGTCAGGGGGCGGTCGCGGATGTTGCCCTCGAGGAAGCGGTCCTCCCCGAGGCGCTCCGAAGGCAGCGACAGGCAGCCCTTGATGTTGCCGTTGCTCTCGATGCCCAGCACGTGGCAGCCCGCGCGACAGCCCACCCAGAACGGCACCACCTTCGAGCGATCGCGCAGCACCGGCTCGTGTTCGCCGTAGTAGCCGATGTTGTCCGCCGGGTAGACCACGGGGCGGCCGGGCAGCTGCTTGAGCGCTGCGATGCGGGGCAGGACCTCGAGCACATCCTGAGGCCGAATGACCAGATCCGGGTTGTCGGCCATGTTGCCTGTGGGGTTGCCCAGCTGCAGCTGCCACGAGGCCACGTCGTGCTCGGCAAGCACTTCCCGCATCTGCTCCAGCTCCTCGAGGTTGCGGCGGTTGAGCATGGTGACCACCCCCACCTGCACCCCGGCCGCACGGGTCAGATCGATGCTGGCCAGCAGGTGCTCCCACTGCCCCTGCACCCGTCGCACGTAGTCGTGGGTGATCTCGCAGCCGTCGATGCTGAAGGCCACGCTCTCGAGGCCGTAGAGCTTCGCCATCCGCGCCTTGTCGGCGTCCCAGCTCTTGCCGTTGCTGAGCATGTTGATCCGCACGCCCTTGGAGGTCATGGCGTTGGCGATCATGGGCCAGTCCTGGCGCAGGGTGGGCTCCCCCCCCGCCAGGGTCACCCGGCGGGTGCCCAGGGCCACCAGCTCTTCGCAGAGGTTCAAGGCCTCGGGGGTGGTGAGCTCGTCGTCGCGGGGCTTTCCCGCCCGTGAGCCGCAGTGGCGGCAGTTGAGATCGCAGGCCAGGGTGAGCTCCCAGACCACGTTGTAGGGGCGGAAGCCCAGGCGCTTCAGGAGGGGGATCATGGGGGCTTCCTAACCGCGCCCGAGACGACCCGTGGGTCACAGTGGCCGGTCGCTCTCGTCCCACAGCTCGATGGTCGCGATCCCGGGGGGTAGGTGGGCCTCCATGAGGTCCCTGACCTGCTGGGTCCGCCACACCACCTCAGGTGACGGCCTCGCCAAGCCCCAGGCCACCAGCACGCGCAGCTCCGGCCGCAGACGGGGCAGCTCCGGCGGGAGGAGCCCCAGGCGCTGCTTGGCCCTCACCAGAGCCTCGATCTCGGGCAGCAGGCGCTCCACCCGATCGGCCCACTCCCAGGCGTAGCGCAGGGCCTGGAAGGGGGCGTAGTAGATGGTGTCGGACTTCGCGGCGCCGTGCTTCAGCTCGACCAGGACCAGCCGCCCAGCGCTGTCCAGGCCCAGCACGTCCACCTCGTTGGCGCTCCTGCGATCCTTCTGCTGGGCCCATCCCTGGGGGCGGGCATGGGAGCGGAGCGCAGCCCCTGCGACGCCCACCCGGGGGTGCCCGAACGAGCCGCCGCCGATCACGGCCTCTCGATCGAGGGGCACCAGCGGCGCGCACCGCTGCATCCAGGCAGCCTGGACAGAGCCCTCCGTCTCGGTCCAGCGATCGGCGATCCGCACAGCGGCGAGGTAGCCGGCGAGCGCGTCCTCGAAGCCGAGCTCCTCGAGCTTCCAGTCCCGCATGAGCGGCCGGGCGCATGCCTGGTCGGTGTAGGTGTCCCTGGCGCTACACCTGACCCCGCGCCGCGTGAGCCGAGCGTTCAGCACGCTGGTGAGCCCGCAGTACAGGCTCACCGTGTCCTTCTCCCTCAGCTGCAGGTCGAGGGGTAGGTTCTTCGCGACCCACGGCCGAAGCAAGGGAGCGAGAAGGCCGTCTTTCAGGAGTCCGTGCAGCGCCGCGGAGGGCGCGCGGGCGTAGCGGATGGCGCTCATGCTTCCTCCAGCAGGTAGCGGTCCCGCATCCACGCCTGCCAGGCTGGCGGCCGGGCCCGCAGGAGCCTCGAGGCCGGCCAGCGCAGCAGCCGCTCCGGGCTGGCAACCACGCCCCGATAGGCGTCGAAGTGCTCGGGCACGTCGGGGTTGTGATCGTGGTGGACCACGACCACCCAGGCTTCATCCACCAAACCCTCCTGCTCCATGGCGAGAGCCAGGGCGTGCTGGCGCATGAGCTGCTGGCCGTGGCCCCGGAAGGGACAGGGACCGTCGCCCACTCCAGGGAATGCCTCAGCCAGGCTGCCATGGGCGGCGGCGAAGATGGCCCAGTAGCGGCGTGGACGTCGCTGGTGGGCGGGCTGGGTGAGGTAGCAGCCCTCGGGCGCCGCCAGCATGGCGAGGGCGTCGTCGCAGCCGAAGCGGCGGACGTTGCGCGGGCTGGCCTGGCCACCACAGCCCGTGAAGCCCCCCTCGCTCAGCTTCACCTCCACCAGCACCGCCACCCGCTCGCCACCGGGGCGCTCCCCCTCGAGCAGCGCGTCGATGGCCGTGGCCTTCTCCCTCGGACCCGGCACCTCGCCCCGGATCTCCCCCAGCAGGGGACCGGGCGGGGTCCACTCGAGCCGAACCCGCCGCCAGTCCACGCCATCGAAGGGCGCCCCCAGATCCAGGGGGTGACGCTGAAAGGGCAACAGCAGGTTGAAGGCGAACACCATCGAGCTGTTGCGGGCGCGCACGAGGTCGTGCAGCCGTACCCCCTGGGCAGCCTGCAGCGCGGCATCCCGCAGATCCGGGTGGACGCCGTCGAGCCAGTGCTCGAACAAGGGTGGGCCGCCACGCCTCATGCGTCCCAGCAGGGAGCGGGCGAAGGGCGTGGGGCGGAAGCCTCTCGAGCGGCGCCGGCGATCAGACGACACGGCGCACCACCAGCATCACCGCAGGGTAGCGGAAGCCGTCCCAGCGCCTCTTGGCCAGCTTGTCGCCCTTGGGACGGTAGCGGGCCAGGGCCGTGACCTCGTCCTCGACCACGGCCTCCACCGCGTCCAGCACCTTGTCCGCGTCCTTGGCCGGCCCCTCCACCGCGGGCACGACGAAGCAGACAGCGAAGCGGTAGGGCGAACGATCACGGCGATGGACGCGACCGAGCTGCCAGGCTGCCTCCGCGAGGCGCTCCTGGACCAGCCGCCCCGCGAAGTCGTCGGCCGTGGTAGGCCAGACCTGCTTGCACTCGAGGTCAACGCTGTGCCGGTCGAGCGCGAACCAGCTGTCGGCCCGACCCGGACGGTCGCCGCCTCGACGCTTCACTCCGTACTCGCTGATGCCGACCCCTCCAAGGCGCCACATCGCCCCGGCCAACTGGCTCACCGAGGCGGCCTCGCAGTGCCACCAGCCCTGGTCCTCGCCCGCCCGGCGGTAGTCGGAGAGCACCCCGAACCAGGCCTCGAAGATCCGCCGCCACAGCTGAACGGATTCGAACTCGCTCCCCATCCGGATGTCGGTCTTCAGTCCCAACTCCTCCCTCACGGGCAGCACGCGGTGGGGGGTGTAGTTGCGGGGCCAGTCCCTGTGCGCTCGGCGAGGCGCCGCGCCGCGGAGGTCCTTCTTCCGCAGGGTCTCCACGCGCTCCGCGCCGTACATCGCCACCAGCTCGATGGGCACCCGCAGCCCCAGCTCCCGGCGGGCGGCGTCCTCGTCGCGGTGGGCGATCACATCCTCGAGGGCGGCCATGTCGATGGCGTCGAACACGGCCAGGGTGACCTCCTCACCCTCCGGCTGCTCGGCGAAGTAGGACTCGATGGCAGCCCGGATGGCGCCGGACAGGGGCGCCAGCCAGTCGGTCCGGCTGAGGTTGCGCGGGTTGGTGGTGCTGACGGCGGTTTGCTTGACCCAGGGCATGGAGACCTCCTGCGAATCATCGAGTCATACAATGTGTACTACTCGTTCGATGACTCGTCAACTCGCAGATCGATCTTTTCTCCGCGTCGCCCCCCCTCACTCCGTCCGTGACGCCCTCGCCAGCTTCTTCCCACCGAAGCTCCAGGCGATCCCCGCCATCCCCTGCCCTTCCACGAAGAAGCCAGGGTTTTCGTTGACCACGGCCCGGTAGATGTTGGCGCGCAGGCCCAGCTCGAGGCCCACGGCGGGGCCCACGGGCAGGTGCACGCCGGCGTAGGCCCAGGCCCCCGGGGCGAGCTGCCAGGAGTAATGGATCTCCTCGGACCAGATCGCGTACTCCTCCTCGTCGTCGTACTCGAGGTAGTTGACCGACTGCTGGATCAACAGCCCCTCGATGCCGCCGCCGAAGCTCAGGTCCAGGCGCTGCAGGTGGCGCTCGGTGAGCAGCCCCACGCCCGCGCGGGTGGCGTCGAAGGCCAATTCTCCGGTCCACTCCCAGCGCCAGCCGTGCTGGTGCCCAGCAAACGCAGCCAACGCCAGGGTGGGCCGCAGCCGAGCGCGCAGCTCGATCTCACCGCCGATGGTCCAGGGGTTGTACTGGATGAAGGGCGTGCCCGTCACGAAGCGCCCGCTCAGCCGCAGGGGGCGCGGGGCCCAGCCTCCGCGGGCCAGGGGGTCGCCCAGGGAGACCGAGGACATCTGGCTGTCGTCCAGCCAGCGATCGCCGCCCCAGACCAGGTCCAGCTCGGCCAGCAGCACATCTTCGCGCCGTACCTTTCGCACCAGGTAGCGCCCGGTGGGCAGGGCCAGCCGGCGCACCTCGCCGGGTTGCTTGTCCACCCGAGCCACCACCTGGCCGTTGGACACCGAGACCACGGCGTAGACCCCCTCGAGCTCCTCGGGCAGGATCAGGCCGGCCGCCCGCTCGGGGATGCGGGTGAGCACCACCTGGCCCACGCCCTCGATCTCGTAGCGGTACTCGGGCTTCTGGATGGAACCCGAGCCCCCGGCGGTGCCCACCACCGTCTCCGCAAACGCGTGGTCGTAGGCTTCCTCGAGGGTCACCACGCCGTCGCCGTCGCCGTCCGCACTGCCCCGCAGGCCCGACAGCAGCGCGCGGGAGAAGACCCCACCGCCGAAGCTGTCGGACTCCCGGGCCACGCTCATGGGCCCGGTGGAGGTGACCACGGCCAAGCCCGACATGGTCAGGGCGTCGTCCACGGTGATGGCGATGGCCTCCACCGGGGTGCCGCCGCGGGTGCGGGCCAGGCTGCCGCTCTCGCAGGCGTCCACGAAGGCCAGGCGCACCCGGGCCGCGCTGTCCTCGAGCCAGCGTCGGAGCACGTCCATGGGCAGCAAGGTGCCCATGAGGTGCAGGCCTTCCTGGCTGGCGTGGCCGGTGTAGTAGAAGACCAGCATGGCCTCGTCGCCGCGGGCGGTCGCTTCTCGCACCTGGGCCTCGATGCGGTGCATGGCTTCGCGGACCTCGGGAGCGGTGACCCCCTGCAGCACGATGCTGCGCTCACGACCCAGGTCACCCATCTCCTGGAAGACCCGCGCCATGTCGTGGGCCTCCTGCTCGGCGTGGCTGAGGGGCTCGTCCTCGCCGAAGCCGATGTTGGCTCCCACGAACAGCCCCAGCCGCACGGTGCCGGCCTGAGCGGGGAGGGCGAACAGCAGAGCCGCCGCCAGCAGGGGACCAAGGAGCCACCTCACGGGCCGGCCTCCTTGACCACCAGCACGGAGCGCTGGAGGACGTCGCCCGACAGGGGCAGGCGGTCCAGCTCGGCCAGGGGCTTGCGGAAGGCCTGGCGGGTGGCCTGCTCCACAGCCTCGAGGGTCACAGGCTCGGCGGAGTACAGCACGTAGATGCGCTCGGAGCCGGCGTAGTCGTCCAGCAACACGTCGCGCTGCACCGGCTGCTTGGCCGCCACCTCGCGGGGCTCGAGCCACGTGTGCACCACGCCGTCGTCCTGGACGTCGTAGATCTGCAGCCAGCCCTCATCCGGCGCGCTCACCACCAGCTGCAGCCGATCGCCGGCCTGCGCCATGACCAGGGCACCCTGGGGCTGGGACTCGCCCAGCCGCACACGGATCAGCTCGAGGTCCATCACCTCGCCGCCCATCCAGGTCATGTCCTGGGGCTCGTCCGGGGGAGGCAGCACCAGGAACAGGGCCAAGGCCGCCGCGGCCGCCACGGCCAGGCCACCCAGGAGAGCGGGCCGCCGCAGCCAGTCCCAGAAGGAGGCACGGGCGGGGGCCTCGTCTTCCTCGGGAAGCTCCAGGGTGGGCATGTCCACGGCCGCGCGCTCGATCTCGCCGCGGACGCGATCCATGCGGGCCCGTAGCTCGGGATCGTCCTGGCCCATGGCCTCGAGGGCTGCACGGCGTTCGGGTTCGAGTCGGCCCAGGGCCCAGTGCTCGAGCTCGAGGCGGGTGACAGGAGTGGAGGTGTCAGCTCGCATGGCAGACCTCCCGGCGGCTGGTGAGCAAGGCGCGGGCGCGGGCCTCCAGCCGCTCCAGGCGGCGCCGCACCGTACGCGAGGAGGTGGCGAAGTGCTCGGCGATCTCATGGATGCGCCAGCCTTCGGCGTGCCGCAGCCGGAGCATGGCGGCGTCCTCGGCGCTGAAGTCGTCCAGCAAGCGAGCAGCCTGGATGCGATCCGTCGGCTCGACCTCGCTGGGGGCCGCCTGCTCCAGCCAGCGACGGGGATCGTCGCACCAGGGCCGGCGGCGGCGGATGATGTCGATGCTGGCCGAGCGTCCGATGGTCTGGAGCCAGGCCAGGGGGTAGCGCCCGTCGAAGCGCTTGCGGGCGCGCCAGGCGCGAATGAAGGTCTCCTGCAGGGCCTCGTCGGCGTCGGCCTCGTTGCCACAGATGGCGCGGCAGCGGGCGCGCACGGCCGGGCCGTAGCCTCGGTACAGCTCCTGGAACTCGGCTCGAGACAGGCCCATGATCAGCCCTCCTCGCCGCAGTCCTGCCGGACAGCGCCGCCCATGGCCACGCCCTCGTAGACCTCCCAGAGTGGGTCCCAGAGGTAGTCGAGGTGGACCGCAGGCAGGCCTTCACCCCACAGGTACTCGGTCTCCTCGCGCTCCAG
>CAZHIK010000155.1:0-12612 GCA_964532635.1 uncultured Enterobacterales bacterium | reverse complement strand
CTGGATGGCTTCCTGCAGCTCGTCCCGCCGCAGCTGGAGGCTGCCGCCCATCATCCGCAGCTCGCCCCCCAGTTCTCGGGCCGAGCCGATCAGCCCGCGAACGGCATCGGCCCGCTGGGCGCGCTCGCTGGCGGCCGCCCCCACGGCCTCGCGAGCGTCCTCGAGGGCCTCGGCAGCGCCGTCTGAGGCCTGGTGTGCCGCCTCGACCCGGGCTCGGGCATCCTCGACGGCGTCGCCCTGGCCGCTTGTGAGCTCCACCAGGATGGCGTGCTGATCACGGGCGGCGGCCAGGGCTTCGCGCAGGCTGGCCCGCCCCTCGTCCAGCTGTCCACCGTCGCCCCGGGCGGCCTCGATGCGGGCCCCGAGGGCCGGCAGGGCCTGCTCGCGGTCGGATCGGGCCTGGGCGTCGTGCTCGATCTGGACCTCGATCTCCCCTGCGCGCTCGCGCGCCAGCTCCAGAGTGCCAGCGAGGGTGGCCCGACGACCCACGAGCGCCTCGTTCTCCCCCCGCGCCTGGGCGAGGCGATCCTCGAGGGCTGCGCGGGCAGCGGCGGCCTGGTCGTCCAGGGCTTCGATGAGGGTGGTGAGCTCGGCCTTGGCGGTGTCGAGGGCCTCGCCCTGTTCGTCGAGGTCGGCCTGCAGGTCGCTCCGCCGCTGGCGAGCGGCCTCGAGGGCATCGACCGCGGAGTGGCCCCGCTCCTGGGCGTCATCGGCAGCGGCCTGGGCCCCCGCGGCGGCCTGGGCAGTTTCCTCGGCCGCTTCCTGGGCGGCCTCGAGGTCCTGACGAGCGCATGTCAGCGCATCATCGGTGGCACCGCGGGCCTGCTGCCCTTGTTCCTGGGCGACGCGGGCGGTGTCCAGGGCGGCCAGCTGCTGCTCCTCGCGCTCGTCGAGGGCGGCGATCTCCGAGCTGATACGCTCGACGCTCCGCTCACCCTCTTCGGCCCTGGCCTGGAGAGCTTCGAGGCCAGCAGACAGCTCGGGGCGCCCAGCTCCGACAGCCTCGAGGGCCTCACGGGAGCGCTCGAGCTGTTCCTCGAGGGTGCCGCGGCGGGCGGCCGTCAGCTCACTCGAGGCCTGTGCGGCCTGCTCCAGCTCCTCCTGACAGGCCTCGACCTCGGCGGCGGCCTCGTCCCGGGCCTGCTGGGCCAGGCCAGCGGTTGCCTGCTGCGCCTCGATCTCGGCCTGGGCGCCCTCGATCCGCTGCTGGGCGGCCTCGACCCGAGCCAGCACCGGCCCCACGACGGCCTGGGCCTCGTCGCCCACCAGTGTGGCGGCTTCGAGGGCAGCGCGCGCCTGCTCCACCTGGGGCTCGAGGGCCTCGCGGGCGGCGACGTGGTCGGCGTGGGCCTGGCGGCCATCGTCCAACGCAGCCCGGGCCGCCTCGATCTCGGGGCTGTCCTCGGACACCGGCTCCGCGCCCTGTCGGGCGGTGTCGGCACGCTCTCGTGCTGCAGCGAGAACATCGTCCAGTTCACCGCGCTGGGTGCCGAGGGCCTGGTGGGCCTGGCGCGCCTCGACGAGGCGATCCTCGAGGGCACTGCGGGCCGCGGCGACCTGGTCGTCGAGGGCCTCGAGCAACGAAGCGCGCTCGATCTTGGCCGCGTCGAGGGCATCCTGACAGGCGTCGAGGGCGACCTGCTGAGTGGTCACGACCTCGCGATCGCCGTCGAGCTTGGCCTGGGCAGCCTCGAGGGCGGCCTGGGCATCGTCGGCCCGCGCCTGAGCCGACTCGAGGACGGCGACGGCCGCGTCGCTGGCCTGGGACGCCGCGTCGAGGGCGGCGCGCGCCTGCTCGAGCTGGGGCTCGAGGATCCCGCGGGCCGCGGTGTGATCGGCGTGGACCCGACGGCCAGCGTCGAGAGCCGCCTGGGCGGCCTCGATCTCGGTGGAGTCGTCGGACACCGGCTCGGTGCCCTGCTGGGCGGTGGTGGCGCGCTCGCGGGCATCTGCGAGCTGCTGGTCCAGGGTCGGGCGCCGTGCCTCGAGGTCCGCGAGGGCCTGCCGAGCCTGGACGACACGATCCTCGAGGGCGCGGCGAGCCGCGGCGACCTGGCCGTCCAGGGCCTCGATCAGGCCCGCTCGCTCGGAGACGAAGGCCTCGAGGGCTTCGTCCAGCGCTTCCACGGCCGCCTGCTGGGCGATCTGGGCCTCGCGGCCGCCTTCGAGGGAGGCCTCGGAGGCCTCGAGGGCAGCCTGGGCGGCCTCGACACGCTCCTGGGCCGACTGCGCGGTCGCCAGAGCCGCGTCGCTCGCCTGGGCGGCGGCCTCGAGGACCGCGCGGGCCTGCTCCAGCAGGGTCTCGTGGGCGCTGCGGGCGGCTGCGTGATCTTCTTGGGCCTGGCGACCTGCGTCCAGCGCGGCCTGGGCCGCTTCGATCCCGGGGGAACCCTCGGAGACCACCTGGGTGCCCTCACCCGCTGCCTCGGCCCGCGCCTGGGCGGCCCAAAGGGCCTCGCGGAGGCTGGTGATGCGCTCGCCGAGGGCCTGGATCTCACCCCGCTTGGCCTCGAGCGCTGCACCCAGCTCGGCGCGGCTGGCGTCCAGCCGGGCTTCGAGGGCCTGCAGTGTGGCGGTGACCTCGACCTGCTCGGCCTCCAGGGCCTCGAGGGCCTCGGCCAGGGCCGCAGGGTCGGCGGCGGACTCGAACGTGGCCCGCGCCTGTTCCAGGGCCTCCTGGGCGCCACTGGCGGCCTGCTGGCCGGCCTCGGCCCGCTGCTGGGCCGCCTCGAGGGTGGAGCTGGCGGCCTGGGCTGCGGCCTCGGCCGCCTGGGCCGCCCCGCGAGCTCCATCGACGGCCTGCTGGCCTCGCTGGGCTGCTGCGTCGGCGTCCTGGGCCCGCTCGTGGGCGGCTCGCGCCGCGTCGATGGCTGCCTGGGCGTCCTCGAGGGCCCGCTCGCTGCGCTCGAGGGCGGCGCAGGCCTCACCATCGCGCTCCTGGGTGGCCTGGAGGCGCTGCTGGGACTCCCCGAGCAGAGCTGCCAGGTCCCGACGTTGGCGGGCCAGATCGTCGGCACGCTCACGCGCATCGGCCAGAGCCTCGACCTTCGCGGGATCGGGCTCGGGGGGCAGCTCTTCCTCGGGCTCCTCGGGCTCGGGCTCGGGCTCGTCTTCGTCGTCGAAGGAGAAGTCCCAGTTCATGTCGTCGAGGTCCGCAGACGCGGTGCCCTCGGGCTCTTCCCCGGGCTCTTCCTCGGGCTCGTCGTCGTCGTCGTCGTCGAAAGAGAAATCGAAGTCGTCCTCGTCCTCGTCCTCGGGTTCGGGTTCGGGTTCGGGTTCGACGACCGGCTCGGGCTCCCGAGCTTTCTCTGCCGGGGCAGGAGGTGGCGGTGCCTCGCCCCGCTCCAGGCCAGCATGGTCCATCAGGTGGGCCGCCAGCAGCAGGTAGGCGGACATGGCGTCCACCTCGGCGCGCATGGCCTCGGTGCTCTGCTCTTCGAGCTCGGGCAGGGCGCCTCGCACGGCTTCCGCCAGGTCGGCTACGGCTTCGACCACCGGAGCGAGCATCGCGTCGAGCTGGGGGCGCAGGGCCTGGATCACGCCCCGGGCCGCGTCCAGCTCGGCTGGTTCGGCCTGGTCCTCGAGGGAACCAGCCACGTCGTCGAGGTGGTCGTCCAGCAGGTCGTCCAGGAACATGTCGTCGAGGGGCTCGTCTTCCATGGCGAAGGCCAGAGCCACGTCCACCGCAGCGATCCAGGCCACCAGGGCCCGGCCGGCGCTGCAAGCGATGAGCGCTGCGGCGCGCTCCTCGACCGATCCGGAGAACAGGTGACAGGCCATCAGGCCCGTGCACATCAGGCGATGGGCCGCGTCGCGCTGCTGGTCCTGCTCGAGGTCCTCGAGGCCCACGGCCCAGGCTTCGTGATCGTCGTACAGGGTGAGCGCCATGCGGAAGCTGGCAGCCACCGCCCGGAGCAGCTCTCCCCCATCCATCAGGGCCGCGACGGCCCCCGCCGGGTGACGCTGGGTGAGCAGCCCCGACAGATCCACGCCCAGCGTACCGGCATCGCAGAAGCCAGCATCCAGCTCTGCAGGTTCCTGCACGGTGGCCAGGACCCCAGCGACCAGCCCCGCGAGGGGATGATCCGGAGTGATCCCAACCAACCGCTGGGCGGGGGCACTCAAGGGATCAGCCGCCTTCGCCCAGAGCGGCCAGCTCGGCCTCGAGCTCCTGGATGGTGTCGTTCAGCCGAGCCTCTTCGGCGTCCAGCTCCGAAAGCTGGGACTCGATGTCGGCGATCTCCGCCTGAGCCGCCTCCAGCTCCTGCTGGTTCTGGTTGGCCTGCTCCTGGAGCTCCTGACGCTCGGCCCGAAGGGTCTCCATCTCGGCCTCGAGGGCCTCGAGGTCGGGCAACTCGTCGGCCTGGGCATCCAGGGAGCCCAACTCGGCCTCCAGGCGCTCCACCTCGGCCTGGGCTTCGGCCACCTCGGTCTTGGCCTGCTCGGCCTGGGACTGGGCCTCCGCCAGCTCGCTGTTTGCGATCTGCAGCTCGCTGTTGGCCTCTTCCAGGGCCTTCTCGACCTCGGCTACCGCTTCCTCGGCGCCCTGGAACAGTTGCTTGGCCTCTTCGAGCGAGGCACGCTTCTCCTGGATTTCGCCCTCGAGCGCCTCCAGTCGGTTCCGAAGCTCCTGGGGATCCGCTTCCGTCATGGCACTTCCTCTTGCACGGCCGGTGCTCCTGGGGTCAAAGCCCGGCGCTGACGGGCAGACTAGCAGGGGTCGGGGGCCCGAGTCAACGCGTGCGCGCGCGAGGCGAGCCGTGACCCCCACACGACCCCCGCGAGCTTTCCCTTTCCTTCCGCTGGCGGGTCCAAGGGGTGACGCTCGAACGGGAGATCACCATGAACACCGAAGACCCCCGCAAGACCTACAGCCACATCCTGCTCGCGGCGCTGCTGCTGGGCGCCGCTTCCCTGGCCACCGGCTGCTACGAGGACCGTTGCCCCACCGTGGACGCCCTGCCTGGGAGCCCCACCCTGGGCGAAGAGCCCGAGATCCTGGTGGTGGGCGACAGCATCATGGCCACCCACGGTCAGCTGTGCCAGGGCGTGGCGGGCCACGCCGCTGTGGCCATGGGCCGCTACGTGGAGGACCACAGCGTGGGCGGCCGGCGCCTGGACCACCCGGACCACAATGACGACATCATCGGCCAGTACGAGCCAGGGCCCTGGGAGTGGGTCGTGATGACCGGCGGCGGCAACGACATGCTGCAGGAGTGCGAGTGCAACGTGGAGGGCCACGACGAGCAGGCCTGCATGGACGTGCTCGACAGCCTGGTGGACCTCGAGGCGGGTACCGGAGAGATCCACGACCTGCTGGCCACGGTGCGGGCCGACGACAGCAACGCCGCCACCGTGCTGCTGCTCGGCTACTACGCCTTCACCGACAGCAGCTGGGCCAACTTCGACGGCTGCAACGACTACCTGCCCGAGCTGAACGCCCGCTACGAGGCCCTGGCGGAGCTGGAGGACGATCTGGTCTACGTGGCCACCCAGGAGGTGGTGGACCGGGACCTCCATCCCGAGCGCATCTGGCTCGACGGCATCCACCCCTCGCTGGAGGGGGCCCAGGCCCTGGGTGAGCTGGTGGCCGACAGCATCGGGGGAATGTAGAAGGAGGTCCATGCTCCCCTGGCTCCTCGCAGCACTGCTCCCCGCGGTCCAGGCCGCCGAGCCCGACGCTCTGGACCGAGCCTGGTATCTGGCCGAGTCCAGCCGCATCGAGGACGCCCTGGCCGCCGCGGCTTGCATCCTGCACGAGGATCCCACCGACGTGGGCGCCCATCGGCTCTACGCCTGGCTGCAGGTCAAGGCCCTCAGGGACGCCCAGGGCGCCGAGGCCCTGTACCGGGAGTGGCTGGAGATCGAGCCTGACAACGACGCCGCCCGCATCGTCCTGGCCAACCAGCTGCTCTGGACCCACCGCCACCCGGGGGACTGGTGCGCCGAGGCCGAGAGCCTGCTGGTGCAGCCGCCCCGCACCCTCGAGGACAGCTACTTCGCCCAGCGGGTGCTGTTCGAGGTCCGCAAGCTCTGCCCCGGCGATCAGGAAGCACCCCGCATGGCCATCATCAAGCTGGCCGAGCAGGTGCCAGAAGCTCAGCCCTATGCCCTGCGCATCCAGCTGATCGAGCAGCCGGTGGACGAAGCCGCCGCCGATGCCCTCGAGGAGCTCTTCACGGAGCAGCCCTGGAGGCTGACCTACGCGGGCAACCCCTGGAAGATGCGGGGCCCCGAGGTGGAGCGCGTGCGCGAGGCCGCCATCGGCGCCGCGGTCGAGGGCCTGGCCAGCGACGATCCCCTGCTGGTGGAGTCCGCACGCCGCCTGTTCCGCTACGCCGGCGATCAGGAGCGCCTGCTCGAGGCCGAGGACAAGCTGCAGGTCCTCGATCCCGAACACCAGACAAACCGCTTCCGCCGCAACGGAGCCACCCGGTGGGTGGGCCGCGCCGAAGCCGACGAGCATGCCCTGATGGACCGGCTCCGTGCCGCCACCCGGGGCAAGGGCCCCCGCCGGGCCGCGACCACCGCCAGGGGTCTCGAGGCCGACCTGCCCGACGAGCCCGCGATCCGCGCAGCCTTCTACGGCGAGCTGGCCCAGCTGCACGACGAAGCCGATCAGCCCATGAAGGCCCTCGAGGCCGCTCGTCAGGCCTGGCTGGCCGACCCGTCGGACCCCTACCTGGCCAACGACTTCGCCTACCGCGCGGCGACCGCCGGCCAGCACCTGGACCAGGCCCTCGACGCCGTGCAGGGCGCTGTCTCCGCCATGCCCGCCTACGACGCCCGCGGAGATCATCCCGCCCACGGCTACGACGACTGGCTCGTCCAGAGCCGCAGCCACGCCGGCGCCTTCGCCGACACCTACGGCTGGGTGCTCTACCGTCTGGCTCGCTACGAAGAAGCCTCAGCCCAGCTGCGCACCGCCCTGCTGCTGGACCGGAAGCCCACCGCCGCCCACCACCTGCACCTGGGCCTGACCTACGACAAGCTGGGAGACACCGACAACGCCATGCGCCAGCTGGGGCGGGGCCTGGCCCTGGCCGACGGTGACGACCCCGAGCTGGAGCGCCTGGCCTACAAGCGCCTGGCCGAGCTGTGGCCGGCGCAGCGCTGGGCACCGGGCGGTCTCGAGACCTGGATCGCGCTGCAGGACCCGCTCGAGGGTGAGCACAGCGCCGGCGGGAAGCCCCCGATGGTCCCGCTCAGCCGAGCCGACCTGCTGGCGGGCCGCAACGGCGATCCCTTCCCCGACCTGAGCTTCGAGCAGGACGGCCAGCCACACAAGCTCTCGGAGATCGAAGGCGTGCGAGTGGTGGACCTGTGGGCCACCTGGTGCGGCCCCTGCGTGAAGGCCCTGCCCGAGCTGGACAAGCTGGCCGAGGACTACGCCGACCGCGGCGTGACCATCGTAGCCATCAGCGTCGATGCGGGGCCCGAGGACGTCGTGGAGCACTTCGGTGACGACCCGCCGGAGCACCTGGTGCTGGGCTGGGCCGGTCGCCGCGCCATGCGCGAGGCCCGCATCACCGGCATCCCCAAGACCTTCGTGATCGACGCCGACGGCACCATCCGAGCCATCCACAGCGGCTGGGACATGAGCCGAGGGGGCGACAAGAGTTCGCGACAGCGCATCGCCGAGTCCATCGACGCGTTGTTGGAGGCCGAGTAGGCGTCAGCGGACCGGCCCCGGATCAGCGCACCCGCGGTGGCACGCCCACCGGTGGACCGTCGGCCCGGGCGCTTCGGGCGCCCAACAAGCTGCCGCTCCAGCTGACGTCGAAGTCGCCGCTGGGGGTCTCGAGGCCGGGCAGGCAGATGCCGTAGGACAGCTGGGCGTAGTCGGGATCGTCAGGGAACAGGTACACAATTCCGAAGCAGGCAAGAGCCGACGTGTCGCGGCTCATCGTCGAGCCGGTGGAGCCATCGTCCTCTCCGACCAGCAACGAATGGATCTCCAGCCACGGCCCCCCCGGGCAGTCGGTGCAGTCCACGGTGGCGAAGGGCAGCAGCTCGTAGCTGGTGCCATCGAGCACCACGCCGCCAGCCTCGCCGTCGAGCCACAGCTCGCCTCCATCGATGTCGATGCCAACGTCCAGCGGGCTGGGTCGGGCCACGAGCTCGGGGAGGTCGGGCTGGACCTCGGTGGGGGTCTCCGACCAGCTCACGGAGCCGCCGGTGGTCTCCCAGTCCATGGTGTGCTCGAAGCTCTCGGTGTAGGCGTAGGGCAGCTGGTCGTCCTGGCCGTACAGGTAGGTCACCGCAAGGTTGGAGCCGTCCTCGGCCACGGTGAGCAGGTCGAAGAGCACGTAGCCGGCGCTCTGCCAGTCGTGGTGCTGGTAGGCGAGGCCCCGGTGAGCAACGCCCGACAGCTCGATCTGGGCCAGGTTGGCCGCCACCTCGATGCCACCGAGCCGGTCGGTGCCATAGCCGCTGGCGTCCACGCTGAAGGCGGTCTCGAGGCTGGGCAGCACGGGCTCGCCAGTCTCGACGGGCGGGACGCTGTCGCCCGTGTCGAGCTTTGTGTCGCTGTCGGGGGAGCAACCAAGGAGGATCAGGGCCAGGGAGAGGGTGCGCATGGAGCCACGATAGCCCCGCGCTCCCTCACAGACACCCATCGATGTCGCAGCTGACGCTGGCGTCGGCGCCCAGCTCCTGGCCGATACACAGCGCGTGGGTGCTGCCGGTGAGGTTCAGGGCCACGTCGCAGGGCTCGTTCAGCTCCTCGCCAAGGCCGAAGTTCACCCCATCGAGCTGCAGAACGGCGCTGCCCTCGAGCTCGAAGGCCCCGGTGCGCGCGCGGTTGCCCCACAGGGACCCGCCACTCATCAGCGCCGCGGCGCGCTGGTACACCGGCCCGCCGAGCACCGCGACGTTCTCCTCGATCACGGTGTCCTGCAGCTGCAGCTGGTCCCAGGCGTCGATCACGGAGCCGGTCAGCGAGTTGTTCGCCAGGGCGCCGCCCACCACCACCAGCGGACCGTAGGCCTCGATGCCCGAGGTCCAGGACAGCTCGTCCATGCCCCCGTTGCCATAGAGCAGCGGATCTACGAGCGTGATGCTGCGGTGGGTCTCCACCAGGTGGCCGGCGGAGAGGGTGTTGTCGTGCAGCCACAGGTCACGCACGGTGCCGTCGCCGTCGAGACACAGAGCGTTGCTCGTGGTCATCCAGGAATCGCTCACGGTCAGACCGCTGACGTCCAGCGTGTTTGCGTCCAGGTTGGCCAGACGCGAGATGCCACCCTTGGCCTGCAGCACCAGATCCGTCAGGGAAGCCTCGCCAGCGGTGAGGCTGATGGGAAAGCCCGACAAGGTCAGGCCCTCGATCTCCACGCGCCCGGCCACCTCCACCAGCAGCCCCCCATAGATCATGTCGGCGGTCTCGGAGGGCCCAGCCAGGGTGGTGGCACCGGAGCCCGCTCCCACCACGCGCAGGGTGTTGGTGGAGCCGAAGCTCGGACCGGGGGTCCAGCTGATCTGGCCAGGCAGATGGGTGCCCTCCCCGAGGCAGAAGCCCGCGTCACCCGAGACGTCCTCGAAGGCCTCTGCCAGGCTGTCGTAGACCTTGCCGTTGGACAGGCTGCGGATCTCTCCCGGGCCGCAGCTGACCTCCCACAGCGCGCTGTCGGGCAGGTCCGGGGCGTGAGGATCCCAGATCATCCAGTAGCAACCCGCCAGGGGCGCGCAGAGCAGCGGGGCGAGGCGCGGGGCGATGCGGATCAGCAGAACCTCCCCCATCAGGGGTACGCGAGGCGTTGGTGACCGTCAATGCCGGGATGCAGCATCGGTGAAGCGATCGGCCCGAACTCGGGCTAGAGTCGTGCTCCGAGGTGCCCATGTCCCCGACCCTGCTGCTGGTCTCCTTTCTGTCCTCGAGCCTCCACGCCGCCCCGGTGGTGGGAGGCGACACCGTCGAAGAGGGCATGTGGGAGGACTGCGCGGCGGTCTACTTCGGCAACAACGTAGGCTGCACCGGCACCCTGATCGCCCCCAACCTTGTGCTCACCGCCTCCCACTGCATCGACAACAGCATCTCGAAGGTCAAGCTGGCCACGGTCGACTACCGCCAGGGTGGCGAGGAGATCCGCGTCAGCCGGCGCATCGCGCACCCGCAGCACTGGTCCAACTACGACGTGGGCCTGCTGGTGCTCGAGCACGACGCCCAGACCGAGCCCCGGCTGATCGCCCAGGGCTGCATCCTCGACCAGTACCTCTACGACGGAGCCGACGTGGCCATCGTGGGCTACGGCGCCATCGATCAGTGGGGCAACCAGTACACCCCCTTCAAGCAGGAGGCCTACACCACGGTGGTGGTCCACGACTGCTCCGACATCTCCTCGGGCTGCTACTCGGCCATCAGCCCCGGAGGCGAGATCGGGGCCGGAGGCAGCGGCGTGGACTCCTGCTACGGCGACTCGGGCGGGCCGCTGTACCTGATCACCGACCGCGGCAACTACCTGGTGGGGGTGACCTCCCGGGCATTCTCCTGGGTCCAGGTGCCCTGCCGCGACGGCGGCATCTACGTGCGTCCCGACGCCGTGATCGACTGGATCGAGGGCCAGACCGGCATCTCCATCCCCATGAGCACCTGCAACTCACCCCCCGAGCCCACGGTCAAGCGCATCCAGGTGGAGGCCGGGCGCTCGGTCATCGTCCAGATCGATCCCAACGATCCCGACGATGGCGACACTCACAGCTACCGGGTGCTCGAGCAGCCCGAGCACGGCAAGCTGCAGACCAACGCCGAGGGCAAGCTCAAGATGAAGGCCGACAGCGATGACGACGCCGTGGGCCCGGACTGGGGCCTGGTCGAGGTCAGCGACGGCACCGACGCTGTGGAGCTCGAGGTGGAGATCGAGATCCTCGAGCGCAGCTGCGGCTGCGCCGCAGGCACCGGCCGCAGCGGCGGCTTGGCGCTGGCCCTGTTGGGCCTGCTGGGCCTGGCGCGACGCCGTGCTACCATCGATGCATGCGACGCCTGATAGCTTCCCTTCTGCTCGTCCTGGCCTGCACACCGGATCCCGGCGACACCGGACAAGACCCCACCGAACCCGGACCCGACACCGGCGAGACCGGCGAGACCGACAGCACGACCCCTGACACCGGCGACACCGACAGCACCTGCGACACGGACCTGCCGGACTTCGACGTCGACGGTGACGGCTACGACGCCGAGGCCTACGGCGGCGACGACTGCGACGACGAAGATCCGGAGATCAACCCCGGTGCCACCGAGATCTGGTACGACGGCGTGGACCAGGACTGCAACGGCGGCAGCGACTACGACGCCGACGGCGACGGTGCCGACGCCGAGGCCTACGGCGGCACCGACTGCGACGACACGGATCCCGATCTGCAGAGCGACTGCCCCGAACCCGACTCCCTGCTCGAGCACTACACCCAGGCCACCAAAGTCGGCACCATCCCCGAGATCGGCGCCAACCTGTCGGGCATCACCTGGAACCCCGACACTGGAAGCTTCATGGCGGTGCTGGACAGCAACCGCACCCTGTTCGAGCTGGACACCGACATGGCGGTGCTGCGGGAGATCTCCATCTCCAACATCGAGAAGACCGACACCGAGGACATCGCCTACCTGGGGCTGGACGACGAGGGGCACCCCACCTACGCCATCGTCACCGAAGACGGCGTGGTCTACCTGGGCCCGGTGCCCGACGACGGCGCCACCGAGCTGGATCTGGCCGACTGGCAGGTGCTGACCTACTCCGCGGACGACATGGGCAACAGCGGGGGCGAAGGCGTGGCCTACGACCCGGACACCCGCACCTTCTGGGTCTGCAAGGAGCAGAACGACATGGAGGTGTTCAGCTTCCCCCGCCCCAAGGGCGACGAAGACGCCAGCTACGAGGACGGAAGCCTCGCGGTGACCACCGCCTTCGACGCCGAGAAGCTGCTGGGGGACCACGCCGGCGACCTGGCCAGCTGCATGTTCGACCCCCGCACCGGGCGCCTGCTCATCCTCAGCGAGCGCAGCGACGTGGTGCTGGACGTGGACCTCTCCGGCGCCGTGCTGGGCGAGCTGGACCTGGTGAAGGCCGGCATGATGAAGCCCGAGGGCATCACCCTCACCGACGACAGCGACCTGACCGTGGTGGGTGAGCCCAACCAGTGGGTTCGCTACGCCTACGAGGCCCCGTAGGCGTGCTCAGTCCACCTCGCAGGCGTTGTCCTGACAGGTGAACGAGGAGCCGGTGCCGGCGTCGTAGGCGGTGCCGCCCTCGGAGGTGCCGTCGGAGGCGAAGATGTCTTCGGGGCTGTTGCCGGCGAAGTCGCAATCGGTGCCGTTCACGACGCCCTTGTAGTAGACGAAGATGCCGCCACCCAAGGGTGCTTCGTTGTCGGTGAAGCTGACCCGCTCGAGGGTGGCCTCGCCGTAGACCAACAGGCCCCCGCCGTACATGCCACCGTCATCGGTGTTGCGGGCGAGCTCCGAGTCGCTCATGTGCAGGGTGCTGCTGTACAGCCAGATGCCCCCGCTGAAGCCGCCCGCGACGTTGTCGGTGATGGAGAGGTTGCTGGCCACCACGTCGCTGTTGAAGAGCAGGCGACGGAACGCCAGAAGGTAGCATGAGGGCGGAGAACCGGCCTCGG
>CAZHIK010000154.1:0-12626 GCA_964532635.1 uncultured Enterobacterales bacterium | reverse complement strand
CTCGAGAGCCGGGTGGGTTCGCTGTTCGTGGTAGCCATCAGCGCCATCGGCCTGGCGGTGACCACCCTGGTGGCCGCCTGGTGGGTGGTGCGAAGCAAGGACCGGATGCGGCGCATGGGGGAGCGTCTCGCCCGACAGGCCCGGGTGGACTACCTCACCGGGGTTTGGAACCGCCGGATGGTCATCGGCCTGCTCGAGCGGGAACTGGCGCGCTCGTCACGGCTCGGCCTGTCGGTGTCGGTGGTGATGTACGACCTGGACCACTTCAAGCGCATCAACGACACCCTGGGCCACGCGTCGGGGGACCTGGCTCTGGTGGAGGTCTCCGCGGCTGTCTCGGGTCAGCTGCGCGGCTACGACCTGCTGGGTCGTCTGGGCCAGGAGGGCGACACCGGCGTGTCCAGCATCGAGCGCACCGAGGAATTGGTGGGCCGCTACGGGGGCGAGGAGTTCCTGGTGGTGCTGCCCGGGCACGACATCGACGCGGGCCGGCTGGTGGCAGAGAGGCTGCGTCAGGCCATCGAAGACCTGGACACGCTCGCCGATCAGGGCGCACGGATCACCGCCAGCTTTGGCGTGGCTGCCAGCATGGCCGGCGCTCAGGTGGAAGCCAACGGGCTGATCCAGGCTGCGGATGCGGCCCTGTACAAGGCCAAGGAGCAGGGGCGGAACCGGGTGGTGGTGCACCCCGATCCCTTGACCGGGCCCATCTGGAGCTAGCTCCTAGAAGCTGGCCTCGAGTGCTGCGCTCAGGTTGGTGCCGGGTAGGTACAGGCCGGAGCCGTAGGGTTGGACCTCTGCGTTGAGCAGGTTCTCGACCCCCAGGGTGAGCCGGGTGCGCTTGTAGACCCCCATGCCCATGCGGAAGTTGAGGGTCCACCAGCCCGTCGCGTCGTCGTGGGGGGCCGCGGCGTGTGCCCAGCCTTCGACAAAGGCGCGGAGCTTCTTGTCGTAGGCGTCGTAGCGCAGGGACCAGGTGCCGAACAACGGGGGCACCAGCAGGTTGGGCTGGATCACCTGGGGCCCCGGATCCCGGAGCAGGCTGACCCAGGTGGAGGTGGACAGTCCGCGCCCCATGTCGAATCCCAGGCCGGCGTCGCCGCCCCACAGCTTCCGGTCGTCGCCGTTGACGTGCTGGACCACGATCTGGCCGTCCGCATTGGGGGCCCCGGTCCAGCTGGTTTCCATCAGCTCGATGGGGTCCCGCAGCCAGGTGTGATGGATGGCCAGTTCGCCGCTGAAGCGGCCCAGGGCGTGTCGGTGGGCCAGCTCGAGGGTGTCCGCGCGCTCGGGCTCCAGGGCACCAGTGGGCATGACGAACCAGGCTCCCCCGTCTCCGAGCCGGGCAGTTTCGTGGAGGCTGGGGCCGCGCAGCCCCTGGGCGAAGCTCAGGCTGGTGCTGGCGCGCTCGGCGATGCGATGCTGCAGGGCGGCCTGAACCGTGAGCCCCGCGTGGCTCGAGTCGACATCATAGGGGTAGCCCTGGGCCGGCGCGTGGGCCGTGGCGCCCCCGTAGCGGAGGCCGGCGCTGGCCTCGAGCTGGTGGTCGCCGCTCGAGGGTAGCAGGCGGGCGCGCCCCACGAGGAAGCCGCCCCAGTCGATGTGGGTGCTACCGTCGAACAAGCCGAGGTTGTGGGCCTGGTTCCAGGCCGCGTCCCCCGTGTCCCGCTGGAAGAACCAGGAAGAGACGTTGTCGCGGTACAGCTCGGCTCCGGCCAGGGCCTCCAGGCGGTCGTCCAGCTGGAGGCGGGACAGCTGCACGTCCGCACCGGTGGTGCCGACCTGTAGCCTGTCGCGGGTTCCCGCCCCGGTGGGATCGAGCTGCGCGTCCACCTCGAGGCTGTCCACGACCTCGCTGGCGTGCTGCCAGGAGCCGGTGGCTCGACCCTGGATGCCCGTGGAGCCCAGCTCGAAGTCCAGCCGCGCCCAGCCGATGTGCAGGGTGTCGTCGTAGACCATCAGCTGGCTACGTTCCTGCAGTCCATCGGTGCGGCCAGCTTCGCGGATGTCTGCGTAGCTGTAGCCAGCACGCATGCGCCAGCCGTCCAGGGCGCCGCCGTCGAAGCGGTGCTCGGCGATGACCAGGGCCGAAGGCTGTGTGTAGCCGCTGTGGGGCTGCAGGTCGGTCTGGCCCCCGGCGTGCAGATCGCCCAGCACCTTGTAGGTGACACCCCCCCCGACACCGAAGCCCCGCAGCCCGGCCTCGAAGCGGCCTGCGGCCGTCTTGCCTCGGTCGGCGTGGGCGTAGCGCAGCTTCATGTCGCCGTGGGCAGCGGGCGAGTCCTGGTCGCGGTAGTCCCGTGGGCCCTGTGGAAAGGCCTGGATCACACCGCCCATGGCGCCTTGACCGTGGAGGGTGCTGGAGGGCCCGCGCAGCAGCTCCACCCGCTGCAGCAGCAGGGGCTCGAGCAGGTTGAGCTGGTGACCAGGGCCGGAGCGCTGGGCGCTGTGGCCGATGCGCACACCGTCGAAGCGCAGCTGGACGCGGGGGCCGACCATGCCCCGCAGCACGGCGGAGCCCCCACCGTGGTGGGAGTGGACCACCCAGGCGCCGGGGCTGTCGAGCAGGGCTTCGGGGGTGGAGCGTGGCGTGGCCTCGCCCAGATCCTGGGCGCTGACCAGGGCGATGGAGCGGTCGGTGTCCTGGCGCTGCTCGGCCGCGCGAGCGGCGGTGGTGACCAGCGCGTCGTCCGATGGCGGATCGTCGGCCCTGGCCGGGCCCGTGAGCAGGCCCAACAGGGCCGGGATGCCGATCCGGGGGAGGGGGCCGCAGCCCATGCGCGCTCCTGCACTCGGGAGGGGAGACTCTATCATGACGCCGCTGTCGTGGTTCCCGGTGCGGCGGGGGGGGCACCCCGTGGTCGGAATCGTCGACGGTGCCGTTCAGGACGCGATTCTGGACTTCGGCACGGGGCTTGCAACGCACCGGCGTGACCCATCCTTCATCCCGTGAGGAATCCCATGCAGCGCCAGAAGGTCTCCGCTTCATCTGCCCCGTCCTACCCCACCCGCAGTCGCTACCAGGGCCACAGCAAGGTCCTGGCCTGCGCCGGCCTGATGCTCCTCCTCATCGGTGCGCCCGGCTGCCCCGGTGACGTCGCCGTGCCCATCGACGGCGACATCGCGGTGCCCCACGAGACCTTCTTCGTCTCCCTCCCCGCCGAGGGAAGCCGCACCCTGTACTTCGGCGAGGGCGTCGGCTGGGTCGACTTCCACGTGGAGTTGGTGGTGGACAACGTGGACCTGAACGTCTTCCTGCGCGAAAACGCGGCCGTGCTGCTCGAGCGGACCGCCGCCATCCTGGCCGAGGAGCCCATCTACAGCTTCGACGACATCGAGCGCATCCACGAGCTCGAGGACCGCGTGCGCCAGATGATCGCCGATGAGTGGACGGGCAGCGAAGAGGCCCCGGTCTGGAACTTCGTCGAGTGCGCCTTGATCGTGGACGAGCTGTTCTTGGAAGAGATCATCGATGGCGACATGCCCTGACAGGGCGGGGTCGCGAGTGACTCTGGCGTGAGTTACGTTGTGTGACAGGTGCCAACGGGAGTCCCGTTCGCTATCATCCTGCGTCGCACGCCCATCGCCGGAGATCCCATGCGCTCTCTCCCCATCCTCCTCGCCTCCTTCGTCATCCTCCTCGGCTGTCCCTCCGAGCCGGTGGACCCCAAGGACGACACCGGCCCGGTGGACCAGCCGGTCGACGCCGATCTTGACGGTTGGTTCGCCTACGAGGACTGCGACGACTCCAACGCGGACATCAATCCCGCCGCCGAAGAGATCTGCAACGAGGTCGACGACAACTGTGACGGCAGCATCGACGAAGGCGTGCAGGACACCTTCTACGCCGACAACGACAGCGACGGCTACGGCGATCCCGACAACACCATCGAGGCCTGCGAGGCCCCCGACGGGTACAACCCCTTTGGCAGCGACTGCGACGACAGCGATCCCGAGGTCTACCCGTCGGCCGTCGAAGAGTGCAACGGCGTCGACGACAACTGTGACGACCAGATCGACGAAGGCCTGCTGGTCACCTTCTACCGGGACGCCGACGGCGACGGCTTCGGTGTGACCGATGACTCCATCGACGCCTGCGAGGCGCCCAAGGGCTACGTCGAGTACGACGGTGACTGCGACGATGGCGACACCGCCTACCATCCGGGAGCCGCCGAGAACGACTGCGCCGACCCCAACGACTACAACTGCGACGGCTACGTGGGCTACGCTGACAACGACGGCGACGGCTGGGCCTCCTGCGAGGAGTGCGACGACGGTGACGCGGCGGTCAACCCCGACGCAGATGAGCTGTGCGACGGGATCGACAACGACTGCGACGGAAACATCGACGAAGACACCGCGGTGGACGCCAGCACCTGGTACTTCGACGCCGACGGCGATGGCTACGGCAACGCCCGCGCCACCACCGCCGCCTGCGACGAACCCGCAGGCTACGTGTCCAACGACAGCGACTGCGACGACGTCAACGCCGACATCCACCCGGGGGCCGACGAGTACTGCAACGGCGACGACGACGACTGCGACGGCACCGTCGACGAGGACGACGCCGTGGACGCCCCCACCTGGTACGGCGACGACGACGGTGATGGCTACGGGGAAGACAGCGACACCGACGTCGCCTGCTCCGCTCCCGCCGGCTACGTCGCCCGCGGCGGGGACTGCGACGACAGTGACGCCAGCATCAGCCCGGGCGAGGCCGAGGTCTGCGACCTGGTGGACCAGGACTGCGACGGCACGGTGGACAACGGCGTGTTGGGCACCGACACCGACTGCCCCGCCGACGACTGCGCCGACATCATCGCCGACAACCCTGCGGCCGCCGACGGCAGCTACTACATGAGCGACGGCAACTGGTGGACCTGCGAGATGACCACAGACGGCGGTGGCTGGGTCGAGGTGAGCACCGCGGTGGCGGTCTGGGGCGACGGCTACGACACCCAGTACCACAACCTCGCCGGCTTCGAGTGGAGCGAGGTGCTGTTCCGCTACGACAGCGGCAACAGCACGGCCGAGTGCACCTACCCCACCTCCATCCCGTCGGGGAATCCCATCACCTTCCAGTTCGGCTCCGAGGACTGGGGCCTGCCGGACGCCTCCTGCGGCTCCGACTGTGGTGCGACCACGGTGGACTACTCGGCCGACACCACCTACCTCACCTCGGCCTACGACTTCGTGGTGGCCCGCACCACCTCCACCGATACCATCCGCATCGGGACCCTCGAGGGGGTCATGTCCTGCACCACCAGCGACAACTGGGGCTGGGCCTGGATCGACATCCTCATCAGGCCCTGAACAGGTGCCTTTCCATCGCTCCAGGCTGGGGTCCAGCGCGATAGGTTGCTCTGGACTTTCACCCGGAGCACACCATGGCGCGTCGTGATCAGGCCGTGACCTTCCTGCTGTCCTACTTCCTCGGCGTCTTCGGGGTCGATCGGTTCTACATGGGCCAGGTCGGCCTGGGGATCGCCAAGCTCCTCACCGGTGGCGGCTGCGGTCTGTGGGCCCTCATCGACTACATCCTCGTCGGCATGGGCTCCATGCGCGACGGCGACGGCGACCTGCTCGAGCGGCCTCGGCACGGGATGCCCACCCGGGATCAGGGCACCGCCTTCCTGCTGTCCCTCTTCCTGGGCTACTTCGGCGTCGATCGTTTCTACCTGGGCCAGATCCTCCTGGGCGTGGTCAAGCTGCTCACGGGGGGTGGCTTCGGGATCTGGTACGTGATCGACCTGTTCATCATCGGCATGGGGCGTGCCACAGACGTCGACGGCAACAGCCTGCGCTAGGGGAGTCCATGCGCTCGCACCTGCTCTCCACCCTGCTGCTGGTCTCGTGCAGCCCCGACAGCGACACCAACCCCGACGACTCCGGCCTCCAGGCGAGCGAGCCCGGCCTGCCCGACGAGCAGCGCTTGCTCGAGCACGTGGAGATCCTGGCGTCGGACGAGTACGCGGGCCGTGATCCCGGCACCGCCGGGGGTCAGCTGGCCGAGGACTACATCGAGGCACACTACGAGGGCCTGGGCCTGACCGGGGCAGGAGACGAAGGCGGGTTCCGCCACCACTTTCCCCTCGAACGCTATGGCGTGACCGGCCCCTCCACCCTCGAGCTCGACGGCGTCGAGGCCGCCGAGGGCCAGGACTACGAGCTGTTCACCTACTCGGGTGCTGGGGATGTCGAGGGCGAGTTGGTGTTCGTGGGCTACGGCCTGACCGTCCCCCCGTTCGATCCTGCAGCCTACCCCGACTGCCCCCTCGGTCCGGCTGGCTACGATGACTACGACGGGATCGAACTGGCGGGCGCCGTCGCCGTGATCGCCCGCCATGGCCCCAGCGGCGACTGGGACATCGGCGATCACTGCCCGGGCAACGAAGCCGGCCAGGCCGACGGCGACCTGTTCACCTTCGGCTACAAGGCCGCCAACGCCGCCTCGCACGGCGCGAGCGCCATGCTGCTGTTCACCGACTACCAGCACCCCGACGGCGCCGTGGACGTGGGCACCCTCGGCGAGGAGTACTACCAGCCCGAGTTCCCCGCGCTGTACGTGGATCGGGACCTCCTCGAGACCCACCTGCCCGAGCTCGAGGCGTGGGCGGCTGCCGTGGACCAAGGCCCCACCCCTGCTCCCCAGGCCAGCGGGCTGCCCGCCCGGGTGGTCGCCCAGACCGAGACCAGCACCGTCACCGTGCCCAACCTGCTCGCCACCATCCCCGGCAGCGGCGACGAGGTCGTCATCGTGGGCGCTCACTTCGACCACCTGGGCGTCGATGGCCTGGGTAACATCTACAACGGCGCCGACGACAACGCCTCGGGCACCGCAGTGGTCCTCGAGCTGGCCCGGCTCTTCGCCGAGTGGGGCGTCCAACCCGAGCGCACGGTGCTCTTTGCTGCCTGGAACGCCGAAGAGCTGGGCCTGATCGGCTCCATGTACTACGTCATCGAGCCCACCCTGCCCCTGGATGAGACCGTGGCGGTGATCAACCTCGACATGGTGGGCGGGGGCGACGACCTTGGCCTGATCGACTTCGGCGGCACCGACGAGGGCTCGGAAGATCTCTACGATCTGCTCGTCACCCAGCAGAGCGACGACTTCCCGGTCACGCCGCTGGGAGCTGGCTTCAACAGTGATCACGCCTGGTTCCAGTACGCGGGCGTACCCGTGGCGTTCCTGTTCACCTCCGGTGCCCACGCCAACTACCACCAGCCTGAAGACACCTTCGACACCATCAGCGGCTACGAGCTCTACGAGACCACCCGCATCAGCTGGGACACCCTCCGCATCCTGGCCATGGACGAAGAGGACGCCGTGCTCGAGGCCGCCGAAGGAGAGACCTCGGAGCAGCGAGCCGCCCCGCCGGTTGTGCCCTCGATCGAACTGCCCCGGCTCCGCTAGCCTTCCGCTCCTGGCGGTGCGGGCTCGGACCCATCACCCCAAGAGCCCGGGTCGGGCTCGGCGGCCAGCTCGAGGGTGCCGGTGTCCAGGCGCTCGATCATGGCCAGGGTGAGCTCGAAGGCCTGCTCCAGCGCGCGGGGGTCGATGTTGTCCAGGGTGTCACGGCGGGTGTGGTAGTTGGGCACCAGGGTGGTGTGGTCCTGGCAGATGATGGTGGTGGCGGGGATGGCTCGGTGGCTGAAGGGGGCCGCGTCTGTGCCTCCGACCACCAGGGGCACGCGCTTGGGCGTCATGCCCAAGCCGCCTGCGACGTCCATGCCCAGGTCGATCAGGGCCTCGTCGTGGCGTACGCCCTGCCACAGCTCTCGGCTGACGAAGGCCAGGTGGGCCGGATCACCGATGCCGTCGAGGTTGATGACGTAGGTGGGGGTGCGTTCGAGGCGGGGAGCGTGGCGCTGTACGAAGCGGCGTGCGCCGCGCAGGCCGGCTTCCTCCGCGGAGGTGGCCAGCAGGATGATCTCGCTGCTGGCCAGCAGGCGCTGGCCACTGGGCCCGCCCCTGGCCACGGCCTTTCCCAGGGCCGAGATGACCGCGACGCCCGAGAGGTTGTCCAGAGCTCCCGGGACCGGGGTCCAGGCGGTGAGGAACACGTACAGGCCCACCACGGGGTACAGGCAGGCGGCGACAACGCCGATCACCGTGAAGGCGGTGTGGTCCCCGGCCCCGACGGACCAGGCCACCGCAGCGGCGAGGGAGCCGACGGTTATCCAGGCCCACGCGACCCCCAGCAGCAGCAGCAGCAGCGGCGAGAGCTTGCCGAAGCGGTACCAGAGGGTGAACTCGTAGGCCGAGTCCTGGTGGGCCATCAGGACGATGCGGCGCTCGATCTCGCCCGTGGGGCGCAGCACGCCCACCACGTTGTGGCCCTCGGCCCGAGGGAAGAGGCGGTCCAGCACCTCGCCGAAGCGGATGCCCTGCAGGTAGATCACCAGGCAGCTTCCTGTGGCCAGCAGGAAAGCCAGGGGAGGCAGCAGCCAGTAGCAGACCAACACCGCCAGGTAGGCGGCCGCCATCCAGGGGATCCAGCCCAGGAAGGCGCGGGGGTGGCACTCGAAGGCATGCAGGTCCACCTGGTCGCAGAAGCCACCCCAGTCCTCTTCGAGTGTGGCCCCAAGGCGCCGCTCGGCCTCGCTGCAGGCCGGCCGGGGTCCGATGTCGCGCAGCACCCGCTGCATGAAGGGAAGCATCGCCGCGGTGAAGCTCTGGATGTCCATGATCACTCCGGTGCTCTCGCCTATCCCACCAGCTTGGGTCGGGCGCCGATGGCCTGGATCGCCTGGGTGTCCAGGTGTACATCCAGCTGTGGGTAGGCGATGGTGATGCCGGCGTCGTGCAGAGCGGCCCAGGTGGCCTCGTACAGCCGGGAGAGATCGCGGCGGGCGGTCCAGGGATCCTCGGTCCAGACGCCCACCTCCCAGTCCACGCTCGAGGCGCCGAAGCCCACCAGCAGCACCTGGGGCTCCCCCCGCTCGCTGGTCCAGTCCAGGCCCTGGGACATGTCCTCGAGGACCTGCCGTACCCGGCGCATGTCCGAGTCGTAGTGCACGCCCACGCTGGCCCGCAGGACGATGGTCTTGTGGCGCAGGGTCTGGTTGTTCACGGTGCTCTGCACCAGATCGGCGTTGGGAACGATGAGATCCTCGTCGTCCAGGGTGCGGACGATGGTGGCCCGCAGGTTCATCTTCTTCACACGCACGGTCATGCCGTTGACCACCAGCACGTCCCCGGGCTTGATGGAGCGCTCGAGCATCAGGATGATGCCCGAGACGAAGTTCTGGGCCAGGTTCTGCATGGCCAGTCCCACACCCACGGCGAAGACGGCGCCCGCGGCGAACAGCGCCCCGAGCTTGATCCCCACGGTCTGCAGGCCGACGCCCAGGCCCACCACGATGACCGTGTAGTGCAGCAGCCGCTGCATGACCCCGAGGCTGCCTTCGTCCTCGACTCCCCGGCTGCGGAACCACATCCGCAGCAGGTGCTGGAGCCACTTGGAGGCCCAGAACGTCAGCACCACGATGGTGGCGAAGATCAACAGGGTGGCCAGGGTGATCTCGGTGCCGGCCAGTTCGATCAGGCCGGTGTTGAGTACCTTGTCAGCGGTGGCGGCGATGTCTTTGGCGGATGTGGTCACAGGGGCACCTCCTGGTCGCCTCTATCCTCTCTTGCCCCCGGCCCGCCTGGGCGCTAGGACCCCTGCCCACTCACCGGAGAATCCCATGCGCATCCTGGTTACCGGCGGTGCCGGCTTCGTCGCCTCCCACCTCTGCGAGCGACTGCTCGCGCTGGGCCACGAGGTCGTGGCGGTCGACAACTTCGTCACCGGCTCGCGGCGCAACCTGGCCACCTTCGAGGGTCACCGGGCCTTCCGGTTCGTCGAGGCGGACGTCACCCGTGAGCTGCCCGTGCCCGGGAGGGTCGACCGCATCTACCACATGGCTTCACCAGCCAGCCCCATCGACTACGTGCAGCTGCCCTTCGAGACCTTGTACGCCGGGGCCGACGCCACGCGCCACTGTCTGCGCCGCTGCCGCATCGACGGGGCCCGCTTCCTGCTCGCGTCCACCTCCGAGGTCTACGGCGATCCCGCCGTGCACCCCCAGGTGGAGTCCTACTGGGGCAACGTCAACCCCATCGGCGCTCGCTCGGTCTACGACGAGGCCAAGCGCTACGGCGAGGCCCTGACCATGGCCTTCCAGCGCTACCGTGGGGTCGAGACCCGCATCGTGCGCATCTTCAACACCTACGGCCCGCGCATGCGCCTGCACGACGGCCGGGTCATCCCCGCCTTCTGCGGCCAGGCCCTGCGGGGCGAGCCCCTCACCATCTTCGGCGATGGCCTGCAGACTCGGAGCTTCTGCTTTGTCTCCGACCTGGTCGAAGGCCTCATCAAGCTGATGGAGTCCGACCTGGGCGAGCCCTGCAACATCGGCAACCCGGTCGAACGCTCCATGCTCGAGCTGGCCAACCACATCAACAAGTTCACCGGCAACGAAGCGGGCCTGGTCTACAAGCCCCTGCCCCCGGACGATCCCACCCGCCGCCGCCCCGACATCACGCGGGCCAAGACGGTGCTGGGCTGGGAGCCCCAGGTCGACTTCGAGGACGGCATCGCCCGCACGGTGGAATACTTCCGCTCGGTGCTGGCCGAAGAGAACGGGGTCTAGGCCTGCGCCACTGCCTGTGCTTCGAGCACCTCGCGTGCCTGCTGGTGCATCCACACATCGACCGCGACGCGCTGGTCCTGCGATAGCGCCTCGATGCGGGCCTGGATGCGCTGGACCATGCGTGTGACCGCCGCTCGGCTCTGGTTGTGCCGGCGGGCATACTCGGCCTTGGAGCCGGCCTCGAGCAGGCGTAGCAGGTACGCCTGGTCGCGCTCGGCCAGGGGGCAGGTCGCGGTGACCTCGGCGTCCTGGTCGGGGGCCGGGAGGCTGCCGAGCATGTCGGCGGCCTGGTCGTTGCTGACCTCCTCCATGACATCGCGCTCGCGCAGCTTCTTGCGCACGACCTTGCCCAGGCTGCGGTCGGCGATGGTGCGGACATAGGCGTACAGCTCGGCGGGGGTGCTGCCCCGGAAGCGCACCAGCGCTCCCGTCATCAGGCGCATGCCCACGTCGGCCACGACCTCCTCGAGGTCCGTCTGGCTGAGCAGGTCGCGGTAGCGCTGCCGCCAGAGGGCCTGGACGCGTCGCTCCACGTAGCGCAGGATCGACAGGTAGAACGCCCGGGCTTCCGGGCTCTTCCTGTTCGACAGCAGCTGCTGGAGCTGGTGTTGGAAGTCTTGCATCCGCCTAGAACCCGTTGCTGATCTTGCGACCGTCGGGGGTCTGGGCAGGCTCCCAGGGCTGGCCGTTGTCGGTGACCACGTCGCTGGTGGAGCAGGGCACCGGGTCAGTGACGTCGTGCAGCAGCACGTGGTGCTCGAGACCGGGGAAGCCCATGGACGAGAGCACGATAGCGAGGGCAGCGATGAAGCTGGTCATGACGGCCGCTCCTGATTTCGGAGGAGAGCGAGGTCAGGATCGCGAACGAGGCGATCCTCGAGGTCGGAGACGAGGGGCGCCGGGAAAGAGCGACGCACCCGCGCGAGCAGGTCGGCGGCGTCGTCGAGCTCCCCCAGGGCGAGCAAGCAGCAGAGCACGTTGCCGAGGTTCTCGGCGCTGTGCTGGCGCTCGAAGGCGCGGGAGAAGTAGTCCAGCGCGATCTCGAAGTGGCCCTGCAAGAAGGCGACCACGCCGCGGTGGCGCTCCACCGAGGCGAGGTTGGCCTGGAGCCGGGGGCCGCCCAGCTCCATGGCAGCCTGCTCCTGCTCGGCGGCAAGGCGGCCGGCTTCGGCCCAGTCGGCCACCGAGGGGTGGGCGGCGACCACGTGCAGGGCGGAGAGCATCATCACGCGGTCGATGCGGCCCTGGCGGTGGTAGCTGCGGATCAGGGCGCGGAGGGCATCAGGGTCGTAGTCGTCGGCCTGGATGGCGCCCGCGATCTCGGCCATGGCCTGCTGCTGGGCGGGGTCGACGTGGGCCGATGGGGTCAGGTAGGCGTGCTCGTCCACCGCGGTGAGGATGCGATCGAACAGCGCCTCGAGGTCCATGGCGTACCGGCGTAGAAGGAAGCTTCGACGGGTAGGTGTCGATAGGTGCGCTGCACGTTTACATTCGGATCGAGAAAACTCCAAGAAAAATTGGTGTGAGTCCGATCAAGAGGATGCGGGGCGTAACGATCGGTTCATCCGATGGCTCTGTGGAGTCTCCCCTGCGAGGTCCCCGTGGACGAGAACCTTACCTTCCTGCTGGTGATGGGCGCCTGGGTGCTGCTGCAGGTGGTGATCCTGCCGGCCATGGGTGTGCCCACGTGAATGAGCGGACCGCGGCCCGGTGGGCGCGCCAAGTCCAAGAGTCCCAGCAGCGGCTGTGAAGGCGGCGGCTGAAGCGTGGGCTGAGGGCCGGTGCGGCCCTACCGTGCCCGTCAACCCACGAGGGGGTTGACGGTGCCCATAGCCGCGCAGGATAGCGCGGCTATTCTTCGCCCTGGATGTACCCGAGCGCCTCGAGCTTCGCGCGCTGCTCGGGGGACAGCTCCACGGCTTGGCTCTGGGTGCCGTGGAACGCCAGGGGGGCTCCCGGCTCGGGCAGGCGCTCGCCCGCACGGTAGC
>CAZHIK010000153.1:0-12639 GCA_964532635.1 uncultured Enterobacterales bacterium | reverse complement strand
GTCCTCGGCGCTCTCACAGCTGGCCTCCGGGCAAGGCAGGATCGGGGACGGATCACTCTCCCGCATGGGGGGCGCGCCCTCCGGGAACAGCACGCCGTCGGCCCCCCGGAGGTCGATCCCCTCCGAGCTGATGACCACAGACAGCACCAGCGGCGTCATGCAGGGCTCCTCCTCGAAGGGAGCGACGGACGGCAGGGCGGAGCGCACGGTGGTGGTGGTGTCCGCCCAAGGGTTGCGCACCACCAAGTGGATGGCGCCGAACCCCGCCTGGCCGGCGGTGTAGAGCAGCGGTCGCAGCAGCTCGAAGGGCAGCGTGCGATCCAGAAGGAACAGCAGCGGGGGGTGATCGACCAGGCTCGGGTCCCGGGTGAGCGTGGCCACGGACTTGCGGGCCAGGCCGCCCTCCCGCAGGGCTTCGTAGACCGGCAGCACCAGCTGACCGCTCAGCATGGTGGACGGATAGGCCAGCGCGTCCTGCTCCGCACCCCAGCTCAACACGGGCTCCCCGTCCAACTCCACACCCTCACCATCTACCGAAACCACGGAGACGGGCAGCACGGGATCCTCGGCGCTGGAGTCGGCGAGCTGTACCCCCTCGCCCATCAGATCGTCGAGCCAAGCGCTGTCGCCATCGGCCGACGCGGGACCGGTGAGCAGGAGCGCGAGGCAGGCGGGGGAAGACACGAGCATGATGGACCCTCCAATGCGGGGATCCGAAGCCCTAGCCCATCACAGTGCCTTTGCCACTCGCAGCACGGTAGGCCAGCCCCTGGTGGTCATCGGCACCCCGAGGGTCCTGTCCAGGAAGTTCGGGTAGGCCACCCGCGGGCCCGTTCCCCGCCGCATGCTGAGGGCGTACCATGGCTGCACCTCGGCCAGCTTGACCTGCCAGTCGGCTCCCTCGGGTCGCTCGATGGGCGTCTTGGGCTGCTGCCCCGGAGCGGCGAGCAGCACCGACAGGAAGCGCTTGGCCCCCAGGGCCTCGGCTTCGGCGGCGAAGGGATCCCGGGCCACCAGCGCCGCGAAGTCATCGGCGGGGACCAGCGCCAGCTGTGGCTCGAAGGGCAGCCCCTCCGCGAAGGCCGCGCGGATGACGGCCTCGGGCAGCTCGGCGCGCACGATGTAGGTTCCCGCGGCTCCGAAGTTCTTCAACTTCAGCGCCGACAGCTCGGACTCCAGGGCCTTGGCCCTGAAGCGCTGGTGCTTGCCCACGTTGGCGGCTCTCAACAAGGCGATGAAAGGCATGACTCGACCCTACACCGTCCTCGACGGCGCCGCGATAGGAGCCCCTGCCTCCTGTGAAGAGCACCCCATGCGCATCCTCGCCCTGCTGGTTCCCCTCACCCTGGCCATCGCCTGCGGTGACAAGCCCGACACCGCCCCCCCCGAAGGCGACACCGACACCGACACCGATGCGGACACCGACACCGACGCCGACACCGACATCGGCCCCGATCCCTTCGCCGACGAGGTCGTGAGCTTCGAGCCTGGGGACTTCGCCGGCTACGGACAGGACTCCATGCCCGACATCGTGCTCGGCTCCCCCGAGGGCGCGGGCGAGGCTGGCTCCACCCACGTGGTCAGCCTGGGCCAAGAGGGGGTGATCGTCCTGTCCTTCGACGACATCGGCATCGTGGACGGCGACGGCCCGGACCTGCTGGTGTTCGAAAACGCATTCACGGGCTGGGCCGAGACAGGTTTCGTCGCCGCGAGCGAAGACGGGAAGACCTGGCACGAGTGGACCTGCGATCCCCTGGACACCGACGGCGGCTACCCCGGCTGCGCTGGCGTCAACGCCGTGTACGCCTCGAGCACCAACGACATCGACCCCACAGACCCCGCCGCCGCCGGCGGCGACGCCTTCGATCTCGCAGACCTGGGCATCGATCGGGCCCGCTTCGTGCGCATCCGCGACTCCGGCACCAACCCCTACGAGGGCAACTCGGGCGGCTTCGATCTCGACGCCGTCGCGGTAGTGAACGGGGAGACGCTGGAGTAGGCTTTCTCGGCTACACTCTCCTCCGAGGCACGGAGGGAGACCATGCTCGAGGCCGCACTCACGTTCGTCGCGCTGACAGCCTGCGCTCCAGCTGGCGCCGCCAGCGACACCCCGCCCCCGCCTCCTCCTCCCATCGACCGCCTGGAGACCCTCGACCTCTCCGATGAGCACCCCTGCTTTGGCGGCGCCCTGGCTCCCGCAGGCGACGTCAACGGCGACGGCCATGACGACCTGCTGGTGGGCTCCTTCGACGACAGTGACTGCGACAACGGCGGGGTCCACGTGCTGCTGGGCGGGACAGCTGGGCTCTCCGAAGACAGCATGACCACGATCCTGCGGGGCAGCTGGCTGGGGCAAGTCACCCGGGAGGTCATCGACGGAGCCGGGGATCTGGACGGCGACGGCTACGACGACGTGCTCGTGGCCGCGTGGGGCGAGCAGGTGTTGATCTTCCGCGGCGGCCCGGAGGGTCTCGAGGAAGACGCCTGGCTCAGTCTGGAGCAACCCGAGGACAGCTTCTTCGGCTACACCGCCGCGGGCGTGGGCGACATGAACGGCGACGGCTGGCCGGACATCGCGGCGTGTGCAGCCGATCTCGACGACACGCTCTACCTCTACCCTGGCAGCGCCGGCGGCCCGAGCATGGCCTGGGAGGTGGTCGCAAACGCCCGCTGCGGGGGCGAGCTCCGGGGCCTCGGCGATGTCGACGGCGACGGCTACGGCGATCTGTGGGCCGGGACCAGCTCTTGGGATCACCTGCTGCTGGGCAGCGCGCAGCTGGACAACGAGTCCACCAGGCTCCAGCCGCAGACCCACATCCACAGCTACGGCGATCCAGTGCTCGGTCACGCCGGTGACATCGACGGCGACGGCTGGCTCGACCTCGTCTCGTCGCGGATGCACGATGACTGGGTCACGGTCTACCGGGGCTCCAAGGAAGGGTTCGTCTCCGACAACGCTTGGCATCTCACCGACGACCGCCTGGACTGCTGGTTCGGCCAGGCCGTGGACATGGGCGGAGACATGGACGGCGACGGACTCAGCGAGCTGATCATCGGCGGGGGCTACGCGAGCACAGGCGGCGCCTACCTCTACACCGGCCACGCCGACGGCCCAGGTGCCGGCACCACGCTGCTCATCGACTTCTTCGGCACCAACGACCTGGGCAGCGCCGTGTCCTTCGCCGGGGATCTGGACGGCGACGGCTACGACGACCTCGCCATCGGGGTCCCGAACCAGGGCAGGGTGTACCTGCTCTACGGCGGCGGCGACGAGGATCGCGATGGTTCGATCTTCCCTGGCGACTGCGACGACGACGAGCCCGGCGTCCACCCCGGCGCCACCGAGATCTGCAACGACCTGGACGACGACTGCGACGGCGTGACCGACGGTGAGGACGCCGAGGGCGCCACCACCTGGTACGCCGACAGCGACGGTGACGGCTACGCCTCACCCAACGTGTCGGTGGAGAGCTGCGACCCACCCGCCGGGTACACCGCGGGCGCGGAGCCCTGGGACTGCGACGACTTCGACAGCAGCATCCACCCCGGCGCCGAGGAGATCGAGGGCGACCAGATCGATCAGGACTGCGACGGTGGGGACCCCGGCGGCCCCGTGGCTGGGGACAGCGGCGATGGCGAGCCCGATCCGGACGGCTGCGGCTGCGCCTCCACCTCGATCATGGGTCGTGGGCTGCTGCTGGCAGGGATCGCGCTCGCTGTGGCGCGTCGTCGCCGGACCCGAGGAGGGCTCATCCTGCTGGCGTCGGGGCTGCTGGGCTGCCCGAGCCCGCTCGCCGAGGACACAGCGGTCGAGGAGTTGACGGGGCGGCCCTTCGACACCCTGCTCGAGATCGGCGACGGTACGACCTGGTTCGGGGGGCACAGCTACCGCTGTGGAGCCTGGAGCGCTGAGGACGGGTACCAGGAGATCCCCCGGCCGGGGGACTGGCACCGCGGTACGGGAATCGAGCACTTCGTCGAACACGACGACGCGCTGTGGGTGTGGTTCGACGACCAGCTGATGCGCTGGGTGGACGAAGGCTGGGAGGACGCCACACCGCTCCTCGGGGAGACAACGAGCTGGGGATACGAGGGGCAGCTGACAGGCCTCGCGCCCCTCGACGACGATCTCTGGTCGATCTCACAGCTCGGTCCCGACTCGGACCCCGACTGCTACTGGGGCTGCGACGAGACCCACGAGCTGTTCCTGCACCGCTGGGACGGCGCTGCTTGGGTCCGGGTCGAGCACCTGCAGATCGAAGGCTCATCCCACCGGATCGCCTCGACCGACGAGACCCTCCTGCTCAGCCAGAACGAAGTGCTCTGGGCCTGGGACGGGGGCGCCCTGACTCCCATCACCCACCCCCTGGAGGAGAAGCTCCGCCAGGTGGTAGGCACCGGCGAGGGCACGATCTTCATCCGGGATGGCGAGGGCGGGATCGCCGTGGGTGACCGCGAAGGGCTGCAGCGGCTGACCGCCCCCGACGAGGCCGCGATCGACTTCATCTCCGCCCACAGCCGAGAAGAGCTGTACGCCCTGGCCGCCGGCGTCCTGTTCCAGCACGACGGCACCGGCTGGACCGAGATCCCCACGGACACCACCTCCGCCGAGGCGATCTCCCTGGCCCCAGCCGGCACCATCCACCTGCTGGCCCACGAGGGCAGCAACTCTCTGCACATCGGCGACGACGGCGGCGTCTACGAGGTCTGGCGCGAGGAGGACTGAGCGCGCCGTCCGCTCAGTAGAAGTCCACCGACCAGGGATGCAGGCTGGGCTGAATGGGCTGCTCGGTCTTGGCCTCACAGCCCTCGATGCCAAAGACCCACAGCCCTGTCGGTGCGTGGGGGTCCATCCACGACGAGCCGGTGGTGATCCACGCCTCGCCGCGGTCGTTGACCGCCAGGTCGGTGTAGTAGGCGTCGGTGACCTCGCTGGAGGTGATGCTCCCGGCCGCCAGATCGAGGCAATGCAACGACGAGCTGGTGTAGTCGGCGCTCAGGGAGGTGGCGGCGGCGGCGCCACCGAAGGCACCGACGTTGGAGAGCTGCTCGTCGCCCAGGTCAACTCGCAGCTCCACGCTGTCGGCCTCGGGATCGAGCACGTAGAGTCCACCCGCGTCGTCCCCGTACGCCCGCGCCCGCACCAGCAGGCCCTCGCCCCCGGCCCAGGGGTGCACAGCGGTGTTGCCCCCCACCGACCAGGAGCGGGTCACGGCCCTCTCGCCGCAGTCGATCTCCACCACCGCGCCCCCTGCGTCCACCCAGCCACCGTCCCGGTCCAGGCGCTCGAGGCCGGCGTAGAGCTTGCCGCCGTAGGGAACCAACGTGGAAGGCTCGGGCCCGGAGCTGTCGGCATCGAAGAACGCGCTCAGGTCCACCGTGCCCAGCTCCTCACCGCTGTCCGGGTCGTACACGCCGATGGTCCCCAGGTCGTACAGCGCCACGAACACCACCCCCTCGCAGACCCGGGCCACATAGGGGTTGGACAGATCCTCGAGGGCCACCTCCCACAGCGGCGCCGTCCAGTCTCCTGGCTCATAGCGCCGCATCGAGTCGTAGCCGTAGCGGTTGAGCTGGAAGACCATGCCCTCGCTCACCGACACCGCGGGATCGCCGCTGGTGACGAACAGCTCGTCGGACAGGGTCCAGCTGTCCAGATCCACCGTCGCGAAGGCCCCGGTGGTGTAGTCCGAGGCCACCGTGGTGATGACCGCGGTGGTCTGCTGCCCAGAGGGGCCGCCGGTGTCGGGTTCGGGGCCATCACCGCTGTCGTCCAGCCCCGTGGTGGGCGGGCAGGCGGTCAGCACCAGGGCCAACAGGGAAAGCAGCGTGCGGGTCATGGCTCACCTCGGTCGGGGTCGGTCCAGGCCACCGTGACCAGCCAGGTCCGGCCGGGCAGGGGGTAGCCGAAGAAGTCGGTGATGGGTCCGGGCGCGAGGGTGTCGTCCTCGGCGCTCAGGGGGTTGCGGTCGGCCCAGGCCACCTCGCGGTCCAGCAGGTTGAGCACCGAAAGCTCGAGGGAGAAGCCTCGGCGGCCCAGCCGCAGGAACGCCCCGTGCAGGGAGCGCGGCGGGGCCAGGAACCAGTTGGTGGCGTCCAGGTAGGTGCCGTCGGTGTAGCTCCAGCTGTGGCCTACCCGGATGTGCTCGTCCCAGTGCACGGAGGTGCCCTGGTAGACCTCCCAGGTGGGGATGCCCGGCAGCTGCTTGTCGGCCACATCCCGCTGGGGGGTGAGGTTGCGGGACAGAGTCCAGGTCAGGTTGCTCTGGCTGTCCACCCAGCCCCACAGATCGAGACTCAGGGCCGCCTCGATGCCCTGGGTCCAGCTGCGCCCCAGGTTGACGGGCACCGAGGTGTGCTGGCTGTTCTGCACGAACAGGATGCGGTCCTGCACCGAGCTCTGGAAGAAGGCCAGGTCGATGGCGCCGGTGGCTGCCCAGCTCGCGGGGGCCCCACAGCGCAGCCCGGCGTCCCACTGCCAGCCCCGCTCGGGCCGCAGCTCCTCGTTGCCCACCACCCCACCGCGATCGCCGAACAGCTCGGTGAAGTCCGGGGGACGGAAGAAGCGGCCCGCGTTGGCCTTGAGCGCCAGGCCGCTCCACAGGGTTCCCGACTCGACTTCGTCCCCCGAGAGCCACGGCCGCACCAACAGCCCCACCCGAGGAGTGGGCGCCCAGGTGACGTCCCGCTGGGCGCCCTCACCGCCGAGGTTCTCGGCGTCCGCTCCGCCCACCCGGCGGCTGTCCAGCACCGAACCCTGGATCACGGGCTCGAGCAGCAGACGGTCGCCCCAGGCCCGCAGCGAGGCCGAGGCCGCCGCGCTCCCCGCCAGCCGGGAGCGGGGTTCCTCCGCCTGGTCCACCAGCAGATCGGTCTGGAGAAAGCCATCGTGTCGCCCGCTGACGGTCAGCGAGGGCACCAGCCAGGAGCGCAGTCCCCAGGCGGCGTGGGCGGTGCCGCCGGTGGTGGCAGTCCGATAGTGCTGCCACTGGCTGCCCACGCCGATCTCCCCCTCACGATCGTCCAGGATCTCCGCCCGCCATTGGTTCCAGACCAACCCACTGGTGCGCAGCGCGCCGCTGTGGCCCTCGATGTGCGCGCTGGCGAGGTTGCGGCGGGTGCCAAGGCGCGTGGAGATGGTGGGGCTGGTGATGGGCCCGGGCAAGCCCTCCTCCCTCGCCAGGAAGCTGTCGCTGAAGGCCAGCTCGAGCGCGTCGCTCCGCAGCCGCCAGCGGGCGATGGTGCCCAGCTGGCGCTTGTCGTTGTTCTGCCGGACCACGAAACCGTCGTCGTCCTGGTTGTACAGGGTGCCGTTGTCGGTGAAGGCCTGGAAGTCTCCCCGGGTCCCGAACAGCTCGGCCATCAGCAGCAGGTCGTCCGACCAGGCCCCGGGCTCGTCGCCACGCAGGTGGGAGATGGGCCCCAGCGTACTGCCGGCGCCCACCACACGCCCGGTGCCGTGGGCACCGTACGACAGCTCGAGGTTGGCGGGCAGCTGCCCGGTCACCAGGTTGACCACCCCACCGATGGGGGCCGCAGCCAGCTCGGCGGGCGCACCACCACGGTAGATCTCGAGCCGCTCGAAGGCCGCCAGGGGCAGCTCGCTCAAGTTCACAGCCAGGCTGCCGTCGGGGTTCAGGGGCACCCCGTCCAGGAAGACCTGCACCTGCCGGGCCGACGAGCCCCGGATGCTGACCGACGCGTAGTCCCCCAGCCCACCCAGCCGCCGCACCACGGTCCCGGAGGCCGTGTCCACCACCGCGGCCACATCCGCGCTGGCGGGGACCGTCTCGTCCACCGCCACCACCGTGACCGCGGCAGAAGTGGAGGCCGGATCCGTGCCGTCCTCGCCCTGCTCCTCGACCACGACCACCAATCCGGCCGGCTCCTCGCCCATCGGCGGGAGCGCCGGCTGGGCCCAGCTGTCCCCGCAAGCAGCAGCGAGCAGGGCGATGGTGGTGGTCGAGACCGGCAGCAGGAGGCCTCCGCCGGGGCGTTCGAGCGGGCTCCCGGCGGGGGGCCGCGCCCGTTCTTCTCCCCGAAGAACGAAGCAGCGATCATCTCGGGGCCGGTCTCCTGGCTTCCGGACATGATGACTGCCGCGCCTTCCCGGAGCGAAGCTCCAGTGGCATGTGCGGCGGCCGAACCCGGTCACAGTGGCGGGGGCCGCGCCGGTCTTGCGGCCAAGGGCCACTCACCGGCTTCCCGTTTCATCCCGCGAGCGCGGGACACCTCGAGATGGACGAAGCTGGAAAAGACGACCGCGTTGTAGCCGCCGTCGCGAGCCGCCGCCACTCGAGGCCCTGAAAGCCGTACTCGACCGCGAAATCCCAGCGAGCTACGGGTCGCGCATCCCCCGCCTTCGAGCCCCCTCGAGGAGGTCCCCATGCTCCGCCGCACCATCGCCCTCGGCCTCGCCAGCGCCCTGACCGCCCAGAGCGCGCTGGCCTTCGAGACCATCGACCCGGACGAGTTCTTCATCAGCAACTACACCCTGGTCGACCGCACCCACAACGGCAGCACCGTCACCCTCGAGCTGACCGCGGAGCTGACCAACCTCGACGCGGGGACGTTCTCGTCCATCAACGCCGACGTCGCGGGGGGCCTGCCACGCCTGGCCCAGGTCTCGGGCTTCCTGAGCTGGGTCGATGTCCAGCCCTGGGAGACCGCCGAAGCCGAAGCGGACATGAACCTGAGCATCACTGTCCCGGCCTTCGCCCTGCGCTCCACCCTGCGAGCCCTGGCCAACGAGACCATCGAGTGGGAGTTCCGCGGCTACGAGACCACCATCTACCAGGAAGGCTACTTCGTCATGGACGAAGAGACCCGCGACGTCTACTTCCCGGGCGGTGAGGACTACCACGCCGGCTTCGACGCCTGGACCGATCTGCTGCTCGAGATCGACGTGGGCGACGTCATCCTCTTCCAGGACACCTGCGACGACGTGGGCGTGAGCGAGGAGTACCTCTGCGCCCCCAAGACCCCGTGGGAGGTCCTCGACGTCTACGAGGACGACATCGCCGTCTGGGTCGAGTACGACATCGTAGAGGACCTCACACTGGGCGAAGCCATCGAGTCGGGCACGCTCACCTCGTCCCTGTACGGCGGGGGCACCGGGATGCACCAGAGCGTCTACAGCGACAACAACAAGTGGGAGTCCTGCGCGCTCAACGCCGAGACCAAGGAGTGGGAGTGCGAGTTCGAGGGGCTCTACCTGGCCAACAACGACCTCGCGATGGGAGACCACACCACGCTGGACGGCGGGGTCAACATGCGGGGTGTCACTGCGGGGATCGGCGTGCGCATCCGCGAGGGCGCGGTCGCCGAGCTGGGGGCCGACTTCGAGTTCGAGTACGACACCAACATGGCTGTCCACGCCACCGACAGCGATCTGGAGACCAACTGGGAAGAGGTCCTGTTCGAGCATGACATCCCGGTGTTCGAGACCCAGATCGCGGGCTTCCCCATCGAGATCAGCATCGAGTTCGTCCTCACCATGGGCGCCGAAGCCAGCTTCGACTCCGGCGCGGCCTTCGGCCTGGCCCAGCGTGGCTCCGTGGGGGTCACCTTCTCCGAGAAGGACGGCGTCTTCGAGGCGACCCCCGTGTTCGCGGTCGACCCCTTCTCCGCCAGCCCGCCCACCCTGGCCAGCGACGCCTCGGGCTCCTTCCGGACCTGGCTGGCCCTCGAGGCCCAGCTCGAGGTCGATCGGGGCCTGGTGGGCGGCCCAAGTGCCCGCATGGTCGGGTTCACCGAGTTCACCGTCGATCCGTCCACCGATCCCTGGTGGGAGATCAGCGCGGGCGGTGAGGTCGAGGGCACCCTGGAGCTCGAGCTGCTGGGCTTCGAGGTCGCGGCCCACACCTTCGGCCTGTCCACCGAGACCGTCGAGACGGTCTCCTCCGACAGTGCCGCATACTCCGGTGTCACGGGGCTGGCCTCGGGCGAAGACGTCCGCTGGGCCGAGAACTACCACTACGGCGGCACCTACGGCGACTACCCCATCGGTGTCGTGCCCATGGACGACGGCGGCCTGGTCTTCGCTACCTGGAACCCCGCGGTGGTGGCCAAGGTCGACCAGGCCGGCCAACTGGAGTGGGACACCTACCTCTACGCGCCCTCACTGGGTGGCATTACAGCCTTCGATGGCGGCATCCTGGCCTTCGGCGAGCACGGACGCGCCCTGTGGATCGGCGAACTGGACGACGACGGCAACGAGGTGCAGCAGCACCAGTACGCCTTCGACTACGTCTTCGACCTGCTCGACGTGCACATCATCGACGACGGCCCCACCCCCAGCTTCCTGGTCACCGGCACCATCCTGTGGGACGACAGCTGGTTCCACGCCTGGCTGGCCTACATCACCTACGATCCCAGCAATACCGACGACCCGGTCACCTGGCACTGGGCCCGAATCTACGACAGCCAGACCACCTACGGGCCCTACGCCGACTCCTTCCAGGACATCATCTGGGACGACGGCGACATCTACATCGCCGGCCAGACCACCGCCGGTGAGCTCGAAGGGCACATCTCGTACAACGCCCTGGTCATGAAGCTGGACTCCGACGGCCAGCAGGTCTGGGCCAAGGCCACCCGCGACGGCGCTGACGGACTGTACGCAATCGCCATGGATCCGAGCGGCACCCTGGTCGCCGGCGGCTACCACTCCCAGATCGTCACCCAGGTCCACTCCTTCCACTCGGCCTGGCTGGGCAACTTCGAGCCCACCGGCGGCACCCTGGGCACCGGCACCACCCTGTCAGAAGACCTGTGGTGGGAGTCCTACCCGGACACCTCCGGCTACCCCAGCTACACCACCCCCGGCGCCAGCATCTACGACGCCATCCACGCCCTCGAGCCCCTGGCCGACGGCGGCTTCGCCGCTATCGGCGCCAGCGGCCTGAGCAAGGATGTCGGCTGGGTGATGTCCCTGGACTCCGGCCTCAACGTGCGCTGGCTCTCCACCTTCGAGGGCGACAGTGGCGGTGAGATCGTGCCTACCTACCTGGCCGACACGGGCAGCGGCCTGGCGGTGATCGGCAACACCACCGCTCCGGCGATCGGCGGCTACGGCGGTAGCGGGCGCGACACCATGCTCCTGACGGTCCCCTACGACGGCATCCTGAGCTTCGACGACGCCACGGGCCTGAACTCTCGCTACACCAAGCCCGACATGGTGGGAGCCCCCGACGAAGGCACCCAGCAGGATCTCACCTACCTGCTCACCGACCTGGTCCCCACACACGAGGAGGGCACCGTGGGCTTCTCCGCGGCTGGCATCTCGAGCTGGTCATTGGACCCCTGGGACACCACCCACAGCGCGATGCGCCCCACCGACCGCCGAGCCGACCGAGACGGGCAGCAGAGCGGCAGCGACAGCACCCAGTCCTTCGGCGAGGGCTGGACCCGTCCGTTCTGAACCCGCCGCTCCCCAGCCTCGGGGAGCCCTGGCGGTTAGGCCAGATCCGGAGAAGAGCCTGCCTTCGTAGCCCTCCGGAGTGCCCATGCCGCAGCCCGCCGATCCCCAGGCCTCTGCAGCCCACCGCGGCCTGGTGCTCTGCTACCCCGGCTGGTGGGGCCTGCCCCTGGTGCCCCTGGGCGCCGCCTACGACAGCCCCATCCTACGCAGCGCCATGGACCGCATGGTGGAGCTGGCCCAGCAGGCCCTGGGGCTCGATCTGCGGCCCGCCCTCGCCGGCGGCGAAGCCCTCGAAGAGCTGACCCAGCAGCGCGCCGGCGCCCAGGCCTGGATGCTGTCGGTGCAGCTGGCCCATACCACCATGCTGCGGGAGCAGGGCGCTGCCCCAGCGGCCATCCTGGGTCACGCCGGCGGCACCCTCGCCGGACTGGTGGCCTGTGGGGCCTGGGGCCCCGCCCAGGCCTTCCGCGCCCTGCGGCTCGAGCTCGAGGCGCTGCAGCGCGCTCAAAAAGCCGCGGGCTGGCCCCTCGAGGCCCTGGCCATCAGCTGCCCCGCCTTCCAGCGCGACGCCCTGCTGGCCCTGGCCGGGCGGGATCTCACCCTGGCCCGCACCGAAGCCCCGGGGCGCTACGTGCTGGCGGGCCTGGCCCACGCCGTCGAGCGCACCACCAGCGGCGCGCGGGCCTTCGAAGCCGACGCCCGGGTGCTCTACGGCGACGGTGCCTGGTACACCCACTGGCTCGAGCCCGCACGGGATCAGCTGCGGCAGGCCATCGAAGCCATGCCCTGCCGCCCGCCACACACACCCTTGCTGTCCAGCCACAGCGCCGAGCCCATCGGTGCCCAGGCCCTCGACGCGTCCCTGCTGGCGGACCATCTCGCCCAGCAGCTGGTGCGGGCCCAGGACCTGCCTCGCACCACCGAGCGTCTCCACAGCGGCGGCATGCGCCACTTCGTGGTGATGGGCCCCGACCAGGGCATGAGCAGCGCCATCACGGCCTGTCTGGGTGATCGCCCCCACCGGGTCCTGGCCTGCCAGCCACCGGGCTCTGACGGCGCCGAGGGCCTCAGCCGCGTGCGGGCCTTCCTCGAAGAGCACGACCACCTGCGGGCCGACGGTCCCCTTGGCCTGCTGGAGCCCACGGCCCAGCCCATGCCGGGCGCCGTCCTGGCCCGGCTCCTGGACACCGGCTTCCTCGCCTACCTCGAGGAGCGGG
>CAZHIK010000152.1:0-12715 GCA_964532635.1 uncultured Enterobacterales bacterium | reverse complement strand
AGGGCGACAGCGGCTGCGACACCTGCACCGCGCTCCCGCTCGGCCAGCACCACGGGCCCGGCGGAGCGGATGTTGGGCGGCACCATGCCGCGCACACGCTCGAGCAGGCTCGCGCTCGGCAGGGCCTGGGACACCAGCTCAGTGGGCTCGGCACCCTCGAGCAGCCGTCTGGCCAGCTCGCGGGCGCGCTCCGGGGTGAGCCCCAGCAGCGGGAGATCGTTCATCAGCGCGGCCGGACCGTGGTCGCACAGGCCGATGCAGGAGGTCCAGGCGATGGAGACACGACCGCAGGGGGTGGTGCCACCCATGGGGACACCCAGGGCCTCCTCGAGGGCCTGGGCCACCGCCTCGGCGCCCGCCATGCGGCAAGTGGCGCAGTCGCTGATGTGGACGCGCACCGCTCCCGTGGGTCGCTGGGAGAGGAAGTGGTAGAAGCTGACCACGCCTCGCACCTGGACCCTGGTGATGCCCAGCTGCTGGGCGATCTCCGCGATGGCGCTCTCGCTGACCTGGCCGTGCTCGGCCTGCACGCCGCGGACGATGTCCATCAGGCGCGTGCGGTCGCCACCGGCAGCTTCGATCAGCGCGCCGATGCTCTGTCTCAGGTCGTCGCTCATGCCGACTCCGTCTGGAGGGTTGGGGGCCCGTGGACTCGGTCCACGGCAAGGAACGCATTCTAGTGACGTCACGGAGGCCGGCCACTGAATGGTCATTCATTTCGCTTGGTCTGTAGGCCGCGTCATGCTTCGAGCCGAGAGGCCATGAGTTGGATCAGTTTTGACGAGCATGGCTCTCTGCGGTCAGTCTGGGGGGCGCAGCGAAGCCGCTTCTGTGGCCGGCAGGGGCCCCTCTCTGCCCGTTGGCGTGCTATCCAGCCCCATGGGTTCCACTCGGCAGCGCTCCCGCACGGTTCGGCTCCTCCTGGGGCTGGGTGTGGCGGCGCTGGTGCTGCTCGGGGCCGAGGTGCTGGCGCGCTCGATCTTCGGTGAGCCCGGCCCGCCCCTCGAGGTCCACCTGGTTCCGGAGCGGGACGGAGGCTTCCTGGAGCGCTCGGGGAACGAGGTGAGGAGGAACTACGGAGCTCCTTGGGAGGAGATGTCCTTTCCGCTGCAACACGAGGGGCCACGCTTCGCGGTGCTGGGCGGCAGCAGCGTGCACGAGGGACACATCGGGGTGGGGGAGGAGCGGGAGTTCACCCAGCAGCTCGCGAGCCAGCTGGGGGTCACCGGCCTGAACCTGGGCTCTCCGGGGCTGGACAGTCACGATCTCGTCGAGATCGTGGAGGAGCTGCGGGGAGTGGAGCTGGCTGCCTTGGTCATCTACGCCGGCCACAACGACCTGGGAAACGTCGCCATGGGGCGGCGCTACCACGGGCGCGCGGCAGCCGTGAGCCTGCTGGTGCAGGCGGGCCTCGAGCGGCTGCAGCTGTTCCGGCTGCTGCGAAAGGGCAGGCCAGACAAGGCCAAGCCCAAGGAGCGGGGGCCGCCTGAGCCCTTGAGCGCTGCGGACCGCGCGGGGGCGGTGAGAGCCTTCGCTGGGAACCTGGAGCGCATCGTCGAGCTGACCGCCCAGCGGCAGCGTCCGCTGGTGCTCGTCGTGCCCGCCAGCCAGCTCGCCCTCGAGCCCGAGCCGCAGCCCTGTGCCTCCCCCGACTGTCCCCTCGAGCTGTACGAGCGCGCCATGGCGCTCCGGGGCGAAGATCCCGAGGGTGCCGCAGCCCTGCTCCGCCGGGCACGGGATCTCGACGGCCTGGCCCTGAGGGCCTCCTCGGATCTGCAGGACAGCGTGCGCCGCTTGGCCCGGGACCACGACGGGGTGCAGCTTGTGGACGCCCCTGCGGAGTTGCCCCGGGAGCCCGGCCTGGCTGTTCCGGCTTCCGAGCTGTTCAGCGATCCGCTGCACTTCAGCGAGGCAGGACATCGAGCCATGGCGGAAGCCATCGCGCCCACGCTGGCTCCGCTGCTGGGCCTCTAGCCCTCCTCGTCAGGGGCGTACCAGGCGTAGCGGCGCTCGGCCTCGGCGGTCGCGGCCTCCTCGGCGCTCATGGGCTCGTGCAGGGACGCCAGCCGCGCATAGATGCGCTCGGCTACCGGCTGCACCGCCGCTCGGACCGGTGCGCTCATGGTGGTGCCCATTGTGTACAGGTCGATGGCCTCGATGGCGATCAGCTCTACCTCGTCGGGCATGGACAGCCCCAGGCGACGGCCCATCTCCAGGGCGGTGGGCAGGGAGATCTCGTGGGCGTTGATCAGCCGCCGGCTGCCCGAGAGGTCTTCGAGGCTCAGCTCTCGCACCCGCCCGGGGACCGGCTCGTCGGCCAGCACCGCGTCCACGATGATGGCGCGGTCGTAGCCCGGGAGCATCTCCACCAGCTCGAAGCCCGCCCGCTGGCTCTTGAGCACCTGTACATCCCGCAGGGGGCGTGCATGGAGCATGGCGCGCAGGGCGTCGGCCACGTGCAGGCCCACCGCGTCGTCGCTCAAGACGGGGTTGCCCAGGGCCAGAACGACGGTGGCGCCACCGCGCACGGCCCGGCCGGGGCCAGCCCGTCCGGGGACGAAGGGGGTCATCGGACGGTGCCCGAGGCTACTTGGCAGCCGCGGCGCTGGTGGCGCCGACGCTGTCGCGAGCCGCCGCTTCCTTGACCTTGCTCAGGTACATGGCCACCGGGCGGTAGGCCAGATGCGACCACTTACCGAAGGGGACCTCCACCAGCAGCATCGGCACGGCCACCATCAGGTGCACCACGTAGATGATGTAGGTGGGCATGGCCAGGTCGACCAGGCGGAAGGCGTGCAGCATGATGCCGGTGAGCGATGTGGCGAAGAGCAGGACCAGGAACAGCCAGTCGCTGGGGTGGCTGAACTTGTGGATCTGGTCCTTCTTGTCCATGCGGTCCTTCATCATCGTGATGGTCACGCCCAGCAGCACCAGGGTGGCGTAGTAGCCGGGGATGCTGGTCCAATGCCAGGAGGTGTCCTCGACCTGGAACCAGACCAGGAACACCACCACCAGCAGCAGCATGGTGCCGTAGCCGGTGACCAGGATGACGTGACGCAGCCAGTGGAAGCGGGCACGCTCGCCGTCGCACTCGGTCCAGCGCTTCTGAGTGGCGGCGTGGATGATGAGCTCGTGCAGCTGGCCGATGTAGTGGCCTACGCCTGCGCCGGAGCCCTTCATGGTCTTCACCCACATGCGGGCCACGTTGGTGAACAGGAAGAACGACAGCACCGCGGCCATGATCAGGTCGCCGTAGTGCACCACGTGCTTGGGTGCGAAGTACTGCAGCATCACGGTCTCACGGGCCTCGGGGTGCTCCGCCAGCAGCGGGAAGCCGAACCCGGGGACCATGAACAGGCCCAGCACCAGCACGGCGAGCACGGCCAGGATGACGTACTCGGCGATGTGGTTGGTGTAGAGCAGCTTGGAGATGCCGGTCCAGTCGTAGCGAGCCGTGAGCCAGCGCCGCATGGACATCATCAGCTCGCCGGGCTCGGCCTCGCGCGGACAGGTGTCGGAGCATTCGCCGCAGTAGTAGCAGAGCCACGGGTCGAGGGACTCTTCGATGCGACCCTCGAGGCCCAGCTGCATGGAGCGGATGTCGCGCCGCGGGAAGACGTGGGCCCGCTCGGACAGGCTGCAGGCCGCGGAGCAGTTGCCGCAGTTGAAGCACTTGTTGGCATCGAGCCCGCCGAACTGGAAGAGTTCGTCCTTGAGCTTGGTGTTGACGCGGTACGCCATGGCTAGGACTCCTTCAGGCCGTAGAGGAAGTAGTTGCCCTTCCTGCCCTGCTCGACGACGCTACCGAAGCGCCTCATGGCCATGACGTGCCACAGTGCAGCGGAGGGGGCGATATCGCAGGCCTTGGCGATCTCGGGAACGGTCTTGGGGCCATCACCGAGGCTCGCGCCGAGCTGCTTGCGGAGCTTGCGCAGCTCCTTGTTGTAGGCCTTGAGCTCGTCGGACATGCCGCCGCAGCGCTCCTTGAGTACCACGATCGGCTTTTTGGGCTTCTTGTCGGTCATGAGATGCTCCTGGATCGCTACTTGGCGGTGATGGCTTCGACGTCTTCACGCCACGAGATCGACTCGAGCCAGTTGGCGGCCGCCATCGCGGCGGCGCCAGCCTCGACGATGGAGTCGGGGATGTCCTTGGGCCCCACCGACACACCGCCGGCGAACACGCCCGGGAGGGTGGTGACGCAGGGCGCCAGCTTGGCCTGGGGGGAGGCGAGGAAGCCGTCGTCCGCTTCGGCCACATCGACGACGCCCTCGGGACGCCAGCCCGGGATCAGGCCCTGGGAGAGCACCACCAGGTCGAAGCGCTCGTCTCCGAGCTTGCCTTCCTCGATGCGCTCCACGCGGAGGATCACATCCTGGTTTTCGCCCTCACTGATCTTGGCCACCTTGCCCTTGACGATCTTGACACCCTCGGCCATGGCGCGGCGGAAGAACTGCTCGTAGCCCTTTCCGAAGGCGCGGATGTCCATGTAGAACAACGTCACGTCCGCGTCGTGCACGTAGTGACGGAGCAGCGTGGCCTGCTTGAGGGCGTACATGCAGCAGACCCGAGAGCAGTAGGGAACGCCGATGGAGCGGTCTCTGCTGCCCGCGCACTGCACGTAGGCGATCTTGCGGGGGATCTTGCCGTCGGAGGGGCGCACGATGGTTCCGTAGGGGCCATCCGCGCACTGGACCCGCTCCATGGCGAGGGGGTTCATGACGTTGAGGATGCGATCGCCACCGTACTCCTTCTTGGCACCCATGGGGGTGAGGTCCATTCCGGTGGTGAGCACCACGGCACCCACCTTGACCTCGACCTCCTGGGCCTCCTGCAGGTAGTCCACGCAGCCCTTGGGGCAGACGCGGGCGCACTTGCCGCAGAAGGTGCAGTGTTCGGTGTCGAGCACCGGCACCTGGGGGATGGCGTTGGCGTGCTCGATGTAGATGGCCTTGCGGGCGCCCAGGCCGTAGTCGAACTCGTGGGGCACCTCGATGGGGCAGGCCAGCTCGCACTCACCGCAGCCGACGCAGTTGTCGGCGTCGACGTAGCGGGGCTTGCGCTTCAGCTTGGCGGTGAAGGCTTGGCCCTTCTTGTCGACCTTGACCAGCTCGGTCCAGGTCTCGACCTGGATGTTGGTGTGGCTGCGGGTCTCGGCCATGCGCGGGGTGCAGATGCAGGACGAGCAGTCCAGGGTGGGGAAGACCTTGTTGAGGCCGACCATCACACCACCGATTGAGGGCTGCTTCTCGACCAGCAGGACCTTGTGGCCTTGCTCGCCGAGGTCCAGGGAGGCCTGCATCCCGGCGATGCCACCACCGACGACCAGGACGTCGTACCGTTCCTTGATTGCGGACATGGATGGAATCCTTTGGTTGGAGGCGGCGCCTAGCGGCGGCTGCCCTGGGTGAGCAGGTTGCCTTCACGGTCGCGGACGCGGACGGTGAGGGGCATCTGGCCCGGGAGCGCGTGGGTGGCGCAGCCGAAGCAGGGATCGTAGGCCCTGAACGCCATCTCGATCATGTTGAGGATGGGCTCGGTGACCTCCACACCCGGCTTGATCAGGCCCTGCGCGGCCTTCTTGATGCTCATGCAGATCGGGGCGTGGTTGTTGGTGGTGCCGACGATGAGGTTGGCAGCGGTGACGATGCCGTTCTCGTCGGTCTTGTAGTGGTGCGTCAGGGTGCCGCGGGGCGCCTCGACGATGCCGACACCCTCGGTGGGAACCTTGGTGGGCACCGTGCGGTAGGCCTCCGGGTCGACGATGCACGGGTCGTTGATCAGCTCCCAGGAGCGCTCGGCGGCGTTGAGCAGCTCGATGACGCGGGCCCAGTGGATGGCCAGGGTGTGGTGCACCGGGGTCTTGCCCGAGGCGTCGCCCGTGAGCGTCTCGAAGTACTTCTCGTAAGCTTCCTGGGCCAGGGGGCTGTTCATGCCGTCGCTGACGTTGAGGCGGGACTGCGGGGTGGCGCGGTAGACGCCGGACTCCGGACCATCAACGAAGCCCTTCCAGCCGACCTTCTTGAGGTAGGGGAACTTCAGGTAGGACCAGGGCTCGACCCGCTCGGCGACGTGCTCGGCGTACTCATTCGGGGAGTACTCGTGCCGGTTGTCGCCGTTGGGATCGCAGTAGCGGACCTTGCCGTCGTAGAAGTTGACCTTGCCCGCGGCGTCCACCAGGCCCATGGACCAGGTCTTGTGGAGGTAGGGGCCGTTCAGGATGATGTCTACGTACTTCTCGTTGGCCAGCACCACGTCGGCGAACAGCTGCAGGGTGAACTTGGCGAACTCCTTCATGTAGGAGATGATCTCCTTGAGTCGCGCCTGCTCTTCGAGGGTGATGCCCTTGGACATGCCGCCGGGGATGCAGTTGACCGGGTTGACGGGCTTGCCACCGAAGATGGCGGCGGCCTCGTGGCCCCACTGCCGGCACTGGATGACCTTGCCGCCGATCTCCAGGCCCACCTTGCCGATCACGCCGATGAGGTTGCGCGTGGCCGGATCGTGGTCGGGACCCATGACGAAGTCGGGGGCGCCCAGGGCGTAGAAGTGGGTGGTGTGGTCGGTGACGTAGAAGATGTTGTACTGCAGCTCGCGCAGCTTGTGGGCGGTCTCGGTGAGCTCGACGCCGTACACCGCGTCGCAGGCCTTGGCCGCGGCGAAGTGGTGGGCCTCGGGGCAGACGCCGCAGATGCGCGGGGTGATGCGGGGCATCTCTTCCACCGGGCGACCCTCGGCGAACTTTTCGAAGCCGCGCAGCTCGGGCACTTGGAAGAAGCACTCCGCCACGTTGCCCTCGTTGTCGAGGAAGATGTCGATCTTCCCGTGGCCCTCGAGGCGGGTGACGGGATCGACGCTGATGCGACGGAAGCCCTCGGCGGTCTTCACATGCTTGGTGGTCATGGTGATCTCTCCCGTGGGCCTACTTGCGGGCCTTGAGATGGCTGGAGGACATGGAGAAGCGGTAGAAGGTGCCCGTGGGATCGGCGATCTGCGCGATCAAGGCGTGGGCCTCTTCCTCCGTCTCGGCGCCCAGCAGCGAGCCGATGGCGCTGATCATCGCGGTGCCCTGGTCGTCCACCGTGCCAGCGGGGCCGTAGCAGCCGCGGCAGGGCATCGCGACCTTGGTGCACAGAGCATCGCAGCCGGAGCGAGTGGCGGGCCCCATGCAGATGACACCCTGCTCGAGCAGGCACTGCTCGGGATCCGGGCGGAACTCGTGGGGACGCCGGAACTGGGTGATGGGCTCGTTGCGCTTCTCGCGGGGGCACTCGTCGCAGATGGACTTGTCGTCGCAGCCTACGCGCAGAGCGTTGTTGCGCAGGGGCACCGCGCCGCCGGCCACCAGGCCGATGACCTTCCAGACCTGGTCGGCCTGGGGGGGGCAGCCCGGGATCTCGTAGTCCACTTCCGTGACGTCCTTGAGGCGGATGACCTGGTCGTAGAAGACGGGGATCTCCAGCTCACCGAACTCGGTCTCGACGATGGGCCTGGGCTCCACGCCGTCCGGATTGTCGATGGACGGGTTGGTGTGGTACGCCGCGTCGAAGATGGCCTTGGAGTCCTTGAGGTTGGCCAGGGCGGGGATGCCGCCGTCGCCAGCGCAGGAGCCGTAGGCCACCAGGCACTTGGACTTCTTCCGGAGCAGCCGGGCGATCTCCTCCTGCTCGGAGGTGCGGATGCTGCCGTTGTAGAAGCAGACATCGATGTACCCGTCGGGGTAGTCGGCGACGTGCTGGTACTTGAAGTCGGCGGCGCAGGGCCAGAAGGCCACGTCGGCGACCTGGATCAGATCGATGAGGCGCGGGCCGATCTCGAGCAGCGAGATGTCACATCCGCCGCAGCTGGCGGCCCAGTACATTCCGACCTTGAGCTTGGACTCAGCTTCTCCACTCATGGCTACTCTCCCCAGGGCTTGCGGTCTTGGCCGTGTCCGACGCCTCGGTCGTACATGCGCTGTGGCCAGTTCAGGGGGCCCAGCGGACGGATCTCTTCGACCGTCTGCCGGACGAGAGCGGCGAACTTCTCCGCCTCGGAGGCGCTCACCCACTCCTGGATGAAGCGCTGGTCCTCGATGCCGAGATCCTGCAGCACGCGGCGCAGCAGCGGCATGCGTGCCATGGTCTTGTAGTTGCCGCTGATGTAGTGGCAGCAGCCGGGGTGGCAGCCGCACACCATCACGCCGTCGGCGCCGCGGGCAAACGCGGCGGTGACCAGGCTCGGATCGACGCGGCCCGAGCAGTTCACGCGCACGATGTCCACGTTCGCTGGCATCTTGAGGCGGGCGATGCCCGCGTTGTCGGCTCCCGTGTAGGAGCACCAGTAGCAGAGGAATGCGATGACGCGCGGTTCCCAGTCAGTGCTGGCCGCGGTGGCCTCGCTGTCGACTCGAGGTTCAGCCATTGTGGGCTCCCATGGTGTCTAAACGGTGATCTCGGCGAGCTTGCTGGGCAGCAGCATCTCGACCTCGGACATGATCTGCTGGTCGGTGAAGCCGTACTGCTGGATGGCGGCGCTCGGGCAGGCGGCGGCGCAGGTGCCGCAGCCGGTGCAGAGGGCGTCGTTGACCCGTGCGAGCTTCTCCTCTTCGATGCGGGAGATGGCCTCGTAGGGGCAGACGGTCAGGCAGGTCTGGCAGCCGGTGCAGAGGGACTCATCGACCTCGGCGACGAATGGATCCTCCAGCACGTTGCCCTGGGAGATCAGGGCCGCGGCCTTGGACGCAGCTGCTGCTGCGCCGGCGCAGGCCTCGGTGACGTCCATGGGACCCTGGCAGGCTCCCGCCAGCATCACGCCCTTGACCGACATCTCGACGGGACGGAGCTTGGGGTGGACCTCCTGCAGGAAGTGGTCCGCGCCGATGGTGCACTTGAAGATCTCGCGCACACCGGTGTGGTCGCGGGGGACGACTCCGGTGGACAGCACCACCAGGTCGGCCGGGTATTCGACCTCGATCCCGTCGGTCAGCTGGTCCCTGGAGCGCACCAGCAGGCCGCCGTTCTCCTGGACCACTTCGGGGGGGGCGTCCATGGGGTAGCGGAGGAAGAGCATGCCCGCCGCAGCGGACTTGTCGTAGTACTCCTCGTGGCCGCGACCGTAGGTACGGATGTGCTTGTGGAAGCTGGCGATGCCCAGCCCCGGGAAGCGCTGGCGCAGCTCGAGGGCCGCGTGCATGGTGGCGGTGCAGCAGGTGCGGGCGCAGTAGTCCTTGATCTTGTGGCCCTTGACCGGGTGGACGCCCGCGGCCTCGCAGGCACCGACGCAGTGGATGAAGGCCACCGTCTGCACGGGCTTTCCGTTCACTTCGATCTTCCCGCCGGTGGGACCGTCGGGGTCGAGCATACGGTTGAGCTGCTGCAGGGTGACCACACCGGGGTGCTCGCCGTAGGCGTACTCGCCCTGGCTCGGCTCGTAGGGGTGGTAGCCGGTAGCCATGACGATGACGCCGGCCTTGACCTCGATCTCGCCGTACTGAGCTTCGTGATCGATGCCCGTGCCGCCGGCCGCCTCGAGGCACTTGCCGCAGCGCGTGCAGTCGTCCCACACGATACAGGCGGTGTTGGGGTACACGCCCTTGGTGGGGGCGTAGATGGCCTTGCGCTTGGACAGGCCGTAGTTGAAGGCGAAGGGCACCTGCTCGGGACATGCCTCGATGGCGGCCTTGACCTTGTCTTCCGACAGGTCGGCGCTGACTCCCCGGGGCCGCGTGCGGAAGGTGACCCGGAAGTCGCCCACCAGGCCCTCGGCCTTGGTGATCATGGCGCCGACCTTGATGTCGATGTTCGGGTGGTCGGCGACCTGATCCACCAGTGTTCCGAGCAGGTCCACCGCGCGCTCTCCCGTGGGGTAGAGCGTGTCGAGCTGGGCCATGCGGCCGCCCACGTACATGCGCTTCTCGGCCAGGGTGACCTTCATGCCACGCTCGGCGAGGCGTAGGGCAGCGGTCAGGCCAGCGACGCCACCGCCGATGACCAGGGCGTGGTCATGGATGGGGATGGAACGATGCTCGAGGGGCACGAGGTAGCGGATGCGGCCAACCGCCGCGGACACCAGCCGAATGGCCTTCGCCGTGGCGGCTTCCTTGTCGTCGATCACCCAGGAGACGTGCTCGCGGATGTTGACGTGCTCCACCAGGAACTGGTTCATCCCCGCCCGCTCCGCGGCCCGCCGGAAGGTAGGCAGGTGCAGCGTTGGCGAACAGGCCGCAACGAGGAGGCGATTGAGCCCGAGCTCTCTCACCTTCTCCTCGATCAGGGCCTGACCGGGATCCGAACACATGAACAGATGGGTGGCCGCGATCGCCACGCCGGGCAGCTCGCCGACGCTCTCGGCGACGCGCTTCACGTCGACCACATCCGAGATGTTTCCGCCACAGTGGCAGATGAAAACCCCGATCTTGACTTCGGTCTCGCTCATCGGGCCGACTCCTTGGAAATAGAAGTTGGAGGCTTGGCCCCGCGACATATGAAACCGCCCTGGGCAGGGCAAGGACGCGCTCAGAGCCGCCTCGGGGACCGAAGTGGCCGCTTCCCGCGGGTACATGTCGCCGTGGATGTCCTTGTTTTCCCAGGTACTTCGGACTCATGTGGGGTGGGGCCGGAACCGGCCCCGAGGTCTCGCCTCGCCTCCTCCGCTGATCCCCTGACCATGGGCGATACCGAGGTGTCGCGACGGGAATAGTCAGCTGTCTTCAACGTCTTTCGAAGACGGGAGCCGTGGGCTTGCGCGGGAACTCGGGCTCTCTCGTGCGGCTCGCTGGCCTCGAAACACCACAAAAACCATAGATGAATACAATTATGCGACAAGCGGGGAAGGAGGCATTCTATGCCCTCCTCGGCTGCGGGGTGTCCCTTGGCTGGGCGGAGGAACGAACCACGGCGGCTCAGCGGCTACCTGTAGTGGAATTGTACACCTGCGAGATCACTGATCGGGATCAGGGCCCACTGCGCGTCCGGATCGCGGGTACAGCGCACCACCAGCCGCACCGTCGCGGACCTGGTCCGTCGGCTGGGAGCGGCCGCGGATATGGCGGCCCAGGCAGCTGTGGCGTCTAGCGGTCGGCGAGTCCTTCGACCTGGGCGCGCACGTAGTCGGGCATGGTGTAGAGGCCGATCAGGCTGCCCTGTTCCTGGATCACGGCCTTGCGCACGATGGAACGCAGCTCGCGGATGTTGTTGGGGAAGTCGTACGCCTCCAACATCTTCATGAAGTCCGCGGCGAAGCCCAAGATGCGGCCATCGGCATCCTCGAGCTGCAGGAAGCGCTCCGCGAGCAGGCGGATGTCTTCCCGGCGCTCGCGCAAGGGTGGGATGGCCAGGGTGTTCACCGCCAGGTGGTAGAGCAGGTCGGCGGAGAAGTCTCCGCGGTGGCGCTCGGACAGCAGGTCATGGGTGGAGGAGGCGATGAAGCGCACCTCGCACTCGCGCGTGGTCGTGGAGTTGTCCCGGTAGTACAGCCCGCTCTGCATGGTCATGCGCAGGCGTTCCTGCATGGTGCGGGACAGCATGTCGATGTCCATGATGTAGACGGTGCCACCCCTGGCCTGCGACAAGGCCCCTTCGAACGCGGCGTTGCCACCGTTGCTGGAAGGTGCTCGTCCGAAGAAGGCCGCGGCGACCTGGTCCGGCTCGTGGGCGCGCACGTCGAAGACGATGAACGGAGCGCCCCTGCGGCGGCTGGCGCTGTGGATGGCTCGGGCCAGGGTCTTCTTGCCCGTGTGCATCTCGCCCTGCATGAACACGGCGAGGTCCGTGGTCGCGACCTTCTCGGCGGTGTGGAAGAGGTGGATCATGGTGGGGGCACCCGCCACCAGCTGCTCGAAGGCCGCCGCGTGTCGCAGGTCCTCGCGGCGCAGGTGGGATGGCAGCCCGCGGATGCTGGCTTGCACGGCACCGTGCTGGACGGCCGCGTCGAGGCTGGAGAGAAGGGTCTCGTCCTCGACCGGCTTGATCAGGTAGTCGAAGGCACCCAGCTTCATGGCCTTGACGGCCAGGTCGACGTCGCCAACGCCCGTGAGCACGACCACGGGGATGGGGAGCCGCCGCTGGCTGACCAGACGCAGGATGTCCATGCCGCTGACGTCGGGCATGTCCATGTCGAGCAGGATGACATCGTAGCTGTGCTCGACCAGCAGCGGCAGTACGCGGCGGGAGTCGTTGACGATCGTGACGTCGTATCGCCCGGTCTGCATGAGGAAGACCAGGATGAAGTTGGTCACCGCGACCTCGTCGTCGACGACGAGGATGGATTTCATCTCGGAATCCAACGATGCTGTCCTGAGGGTGGCTAGGGTTCGCGACCTTCGGGACCGTCCAGCGGAATCCTGACCGCGATGGATGTTCCCAGGCCCGGCTTGCTCGACACCGAGATCGAGCCGCCGTGTTCCTCCACCACCCGGTGCGTGATGGCGAGGCCCAGACCTGTACCACCGCTGGAGCGTTTCGTCGTGAAGAAGGGATCGAAGATCTTCCGCAGTGTGCGGTCAGTCATGCCTTTCCCGTCATCGCGTACCTCGAGGACCACGTTGGGGTGCTCGTAGCGGGTGCTGACCCAGACCGTGCCCTTGCGGTCGCCGGGCATGGCCTGGCTGGCGTTGACGACGAGGTTGACCAAGACCTGCTCGATCTTCTGGTTGTTGCCGGTGAAGGGCGGGATTCCGTCTCCCAGTTCGACCTCGAGCTTCGCGCGCTTGCCGACCTCCTTGCCGACCATGCGG
>CAZHIK010000151.1:0-12728 GCA_964532635.1 uncultured Enterobacterales bacterium | reverse complement strand
ATTGCCGTCCTGCAGCAGCTCCATGGAGGGGTGAGCGACCCGGGTGGGGGCGGCATCGGCGCATGCGGGTTCGCCGCAGGCGTCACGCTGGTGGCAGTGCACCCCCACCATCAGGGGCAGGTGGCCGTAGACCGGCAGCTCGCAGGGGATGGCCGGACCCTCGAGGACCCAACGCCCCAGCTCCCCGGCCAGCAGGCGCAGGCGGCGGGCTCCGGTGGCGTCGAGCAGGGCCTGGGCGTCGTCGACGCCGCCGACAGCCACGCTGAGGGTGACGGGGAAGTGAGCGGCCAGGCGGTGCGCCAGGCCGATGTCGTAGCAGACCAGCGTGGGCTCGCGGTCAGCCAGGCGGTGCGCCAGCTCTTCGATGCGATCGCAGGCTCGCTCCGACAGGGGGCCGGGGAGGGTGAGCCCCACCCGGGCTCCCGTCTCGGCCGCCCGGTCGAGCAGCGCGGGCAGCCCTCCGGCCCGTCCGAGCAGCAGCTCCGGGCAGCCCTCGCTGCCTACGGTGATGAGATCGGCGCCGTGGGGGAAGACGGGGCGGTGCACAGGCACGTCCACCACCAGCTCCGGCGGGGGCGCTTCGGGGAGCGCCGCGGCGGGACGAGGGGCCTGCAGGGGGACCCGCGGCCGGGGCAGGCGCTTGCCCAGGGCCATGGCGGCCATGGCCGGGTTGCGGACCGCCTCGCGGGCGAAGTTGGCCACCGGGCCGGCGCGGATGGCGATGTGGGGCCGGTCGGTGGCTCCTTCGACACCGAGCTTGCCCGCCGTGGTGCCGAACAAGGGCAGCGTGGCCAGGCGGTGGCGCAGGCGAGGGGGCAGCGCTGGGGTGTCGTCCCCGCGGGTCCAGGCGTCCAGCAGCCAGCGCGCGGCCTCGGTGGCGGTGGCAACGTAGCGGGGGGAGCGCATCCGTCCTTCGATCTTGACGGCGTCCACACCCAGCCCGGCGAGGGCCGGGATGAGCGCCATGGCGTCGAGGTCCCGGGCCCGCAGCCGCGGTCCTCGCTCGGTGGCGCCGGATCCCTGCAGCTCCACCGGCTCGTTGCAGCTGCCGGCGCAGTGCACGCCCCGCTCGAAGGCAGACAGGAAGCAGCGGCGGTGGAAGGAGAGGCAGACCTGGCCGTAGACGAAGACCTCGAGCTCGGTGGTGCAGCGCTGCCGCAGCAGGGTCAGGTCCTCCATGCCGAGGTGGGTCTCGAGGATCACCCGCTCCGCTCCCAGCTCGCTCCACATGGCCGCGCCGTGGTGATTGGCGGTGCCACCGGCGATGGAGATGTGGGCGCGGAGATCGGGGAAGGCCGTCCGGGCCCGACGCAGCAGCACGGGGTCGCTGAGGATCACCCGGGAGACCCCGACGTCGACCAGCTCCTCCAGGGACCCGAGGGCCCGCTCCCGCTGTTGCTCGGTGTAGAGGTTGTTCAGGGCCACCGCCAGCGCCACGCCACGGGGGGCACAGATCTCTGCGGCCCGGGCGATCTCCTGGGGCTCGAAGCAGCACAGCTCGCCCCGCAGGCCGGCGTCGCTGGCCAGGCGCACGGCGTTGCGGCGCCAGCGGACCCCCAGGTACACGCTGTCCGCCCCGTGCTCCACCGCGGCGCGCACGGCGTCCAGCGACAACCCTGCGGGGCAGACCAGCTCGGGTGGGCGCCGAGAGGCCACTAGCTGTCGTACCAGCGGGGCTTCCAGAGCTTGTTCAGCCCGCTGAAGCCCTCGAAGCGCTTGCGGCCGAGCAGGGCCTGGCTCGCGTCGTGGAACATCACCCGGCCGATGCTGAACAGGAACCACCAGTGCAGGCGGCGGCGGATGGCGTGGGGGGAGAACAGGCTGGCCGCGTAGCGGACGGGCTGCTTGGTCACGAACTCCTGGGTGATCTTCGAGGTCAGCGCGGCCACCTGCTGGCGGTCGATGGCCTCGGGGCGCATCACCGGGCAGAACATGTCGAAGTTCGAGAAGTCGTCTTCTTCGATCCAGCCCCCCTCGTTGGCCTGGTCCCACAGGGGCGTGCCCGGGTAGGGCTGCAGGGGATGGAACGCTGCGAAGTCCAGGGCGCAGGAGCGGGTGAAGTGCCCCAGGCGTGCCATGCTCTCCCGGGTCTCCGAGCGGATGCCGGTGGTGAAGGTCGCCTGGCGAAACACCTGGGGGTACTTGCGCTTCAGCAGGTGGCAGCACTCGGACAGGGCGGTGGCGGGCATGTCGTTCTTGCCCACCTCGGCCAGCTCCTCCTCGGTGGGGCGCTCCCCGCCGAACAGGCAGTGCCGCAGGCCCGCTCGGACCATCTTGTCCAGGATGCCGAGCTTCTCCTGCTCGAGCATCAGATCGGCCCGCACGAAGGCCCACCAGCCCAGATCCCAGCCGCGCTCGATGATGGCGCTGCACAGGGCGTCCAGCCAGTCGTTGTCGAAGTTCCAGGTGGCGTCGGTCCAGAAGAGGTAGCGGACCCCGTGCTCGTTGTAGAGGGTGTCGATCTCCTGCAGGGTGCGCTCCACCGAGAGCTGGCGGCGGCGGGGGATCATCACCAGCTCGCCGGCCTCGTTGAGCTTGTGTTCGCCCTCGAGGGCGGTCCACGAGCAGAAGTTGCACTGGTAGGGGCAGCCCCGGGAGGCCTGGATGGTGATGGCCCGGGGCCACAGCTTGCCGAAGGGGCTGTAGCGGTCCACCGGCATCAGGTCGTAGGCGGGGCTGGGCAGGGTGTCGAGGTCCAGCAGGGGGCGCGGCGGGGTGAGGGCTGGCTGGCCGTCATCGTCCCGGTAGGCGATGCCCTGGACCTGCGCGAGATCACCCCCGGCGCCGAGGGTCTCCACCAGCTCGTGGAAGGTGGCCTCACCCTCGTAGCGGACCACGAAGTCCACATCGGGGTAGGTCTCGAGGGTGTAGCCGGGCATGTGGGAGTGGAAGTGGCCGCCCGCCACGGTGATCACGTCGGGGTCGAGGCGCTTGGCGATCTCGAGGGCCCGCATGCCCTCCTTCATGTAGACGATCATCTCGCCCACGCCCACCAGGTCGGGCTCCTCCTCGGCGATCAGCGCCTCGAGGCTCTTCCAGCCCAGCTCGAGAGGCAGGCAGTCCACGATGCGGATCTCGAGATCCGGGTTCCGCTCGCGGAGGTAGGCGGCGATGAAGGGGAAGCCCAGGGGCATCAAGAAGTTGTCGGACTCGTTGATGATGGGCCAGAGGTGCGCCGGCGGCCGGATGAAGAGGATCTTGCGGATGGGGCGGTGCTGCGGCGTCATGGATATCCTGGGCCGGGTACGGCCTCCGGCGCAGTCTAACGGCTCGGGGGGGGCGCTGGAACAGGCGCCTACGCCGGTTGTGAGGCCCCAGACGCATAGCCGAGAGGCTCCGGCCAGCGGGGCCGAGCGTGCAGGGCCGCGTAGTGCGCCAGGGTGCTCCTGTGGAGTTCGAGCCCGTAGCGGGAAGGATCCTCGGCCATGGGCGCGCCGGGTTCCAGCTCGATTCGGTGCACCAGGACAGCGTGTACGGCGGGATGGGCGCGGATCCGGTGGAGTCGGGCCCGGAGCCCCGAGGGCTGGCCAGGCAGGGCCCGCGCGTAGAACACCACCGCCCCGATGCCAAGCTCCTGACAGCGGTCGAGGGTCGCGCCCAGGGCGGCTTCATCCAGCGGGCGGCTGCACCAGCGGCGCTGCAGCGCAGGGTCCGCGATGTGGGGCGAGATGTGGGCCCGGACCGCCACGCCTCGGCGTCCCAGCTCCCCGAGGGCATCGAGGAAGCCGGGGGCCGGCGCCGTGCGCAGCTCCACCACCACCTTGGGGAAGGGGCGCTCGTCCGCCAGTCCCCGCAGCAGGGCGATGTGCTCCCGGGCCGGCCCCGGGCTGTCCAGGTGCTCGAACAGCAGGCTCCGGAAGCCCGCGCGGGCCGCACGGCGCACGGACTCCAGTCCCGTCTCCGCCGATCGCCAGGTGACGCCGTCGCGGTGGGCCAGGCGCTCCTGGGAGGGACGGCTGCCGGCGCAGAAGCCGCAGGTGTGCGGGCAGCCGCGGAGGGTGGACAGGCAGAACAAGCCCGGATCCCGGGTCAGTCGGCGCAGCAGCTCCCCTCGCAGGCCCCAGCCTCGGAGCCAGGGATTGGCCTGCAGCGCCGCCACCCGTTCGGGGTGCAGCAGCGCATCGTGGGGGAAGAGATCGAAGCTGTCCAGCTCCGCGCTGGTGGCCGCCCAGCGCTCGCTCGTCAGCACCGGGTTTCCGTCCACGCGGCGGGCCAGGTTGGGCACCCCGGCCAGGCTCTCGCCGGCCGGCCGGTCCAGCAGCCGCGCGAAGGGCTCCTCGCCCTCGCCCACCACCACCGCATCCACTGGGTGGTCCCGCAGCAGGTCTCGCCAGAAGGCCGAGGCCGTCATCCCGCCCAGCACCAGCCGGAGCCGGGGGCGCGCCCTGCGCAGCGCCGCCAGCTGGCTGAGCAGCTCGTGGGTCTGGTGGTGCCAGTGCAGGCTGAGCCCCACGGTGTCGATCTCCAGCTCGTCCACAATGGCCAACAGGGCGGCCGCGCGCCGGACCGGGGGCTCCACGCCCAGGTTCGCAACCCGTACGCGGTGACCCCGCGCTGTGGCATGGCCCGCGATGCTCAGCAGGCCCATGGGGAGCAGGGTGCCGAAGTCGCAGCGACCCAGCAGCGGGTGCAGGCCCGTGGGCTTGGGCAGGTGGACCAGCAGGGCGTTCGAGGGCACGGCGGCGCTCAGCGCAGGCTGAAGATGTCGATACCGCGCCCGGTATCGGTGGCGATGGGCTCGCCGCAGGTGGCCTCGAGGACCCCGCGGACCCGGTTGTACAGCGGCTCACCCACCTGACCATCGGTGAGCACGGCGTGGGTGTAGCCTCGCTCGAGCAGGCCCAGCCGGCCGGCCTCCAGTTCCTGCTCTGTGGGCTCGCCCATGCGGTTGCGTTGGAAGTAGCGTGAGAAGGCCGCACCGGGCATCAGGGCCGCCAGCAGCGCGTTGTCTCGCAGGGCTGGGGCTGGGCTGTTGTCCAGGTTCATGGGCAGGGGCCGGCCGTGGTGCACCTGGTACCAGAAGGGCAGCCCCCCGGGACCGTCGTGGGCGGGCAGCTCGATGATGGCTCCCACGCCGTCCTCGAGCAGGAAGTCGTAGACCGGGGGCACCTCGGCGTCGGCGGCGGGCAGGGGGAAGCCCAGCCTGGAGCTGGCGTTGGCTTCGGCCACCAGGACCAGGGCCAGCACCAGGCCCGTCGCCAGCCGGTGGCGTCCCTCGAGCCGGAACGCATCCATCAGCGCCCGCAGGCCAACCGCCGCCAGCAGGGCCAGGCAGAGGGTCAGGGCCACCTGGGCCCGCTCGAGGTTGCGGACCAGCTCGAAGCGCGGCACCACGGCGAGCAGTCCCGCGAAGACAGGGTTGGGGGCCAGCGCGGTGGCACGGTCGGCGTGGATCACCGGCCCCAGGCAGATCAGCGCGGCCAGCAGAGCGGCGATGGTCAGGCCCCAGGCGCGTCGCTGTCCCGTGACGACGGCGAAGCCCGCCAGGGCCAGGGGCAGGAACCACACGTGGCTCGACAGGAAGAGCTGGTCTGGATCCGGTGGCCCGGCACCAGGAAGTCGGTCAGGGAGGCCACCGCCAGTGAGCTGGTCGGCATCAGATCGTCCATGGACACCGCTGCCCCCTGGGTGCCGTGCAGGCTGGTGGTGGGGTCCAGGGATGCCACGAACGAAGCGACGAAGGGTGCGATCAGCACCGCGGCGAACCCGGCGCCCAGGCCAGCGCGACCCAATGCGGGCATCGCGGCGCGCCAGGCGCTCGTGTCGGTGCCCATCCTGGTCATCAGCCATCCCGCGGTGACCGCCGTGCAGGCCAGGCCCGCTACCAGGCCGTAGTACCAGGACGCCAGGGCGGAGAGGAACAAGCACAGCCCCAGGGGCAGCGCGCGCCACCAGCCGGGGCGCTCGAGGGCCTCGACCAGGGCCAGGACCGCCAGGGGCATCCAGGCGACGTGGGCCGCTTCGCCGATGCCCGAGGTCAGCACGGCGCCCTGCAGGTGCGCGCTGAACCCGTAGACCGCACCGGCCGCCGCGGCCGCAGCCGGATCGCCGGTGAGCCGCTTGGCCAGCAGGTACGCTGCGAGGGCCCCCCCGACCAGGCTCAGCCCCTGGACCAGGTTGTGGGCGGGCACCAGCCCGAGCGCGGGCGCCATCAGGCAGCACAGGTAGCCCGTGATGGGGTCGAGGTTGTAGAGCAGGCCGCCGTCGGGAAACCAGATGTGCTGGGTCTCGAGGGGAACGGGCCAGGCCGAACCCAGCTCGCGCATCAGCCAGGCGTCTCCCCACAGGTGCTTCCAGACATCGGAGTCGGCGTGGCCGATGGCCCGCCCGGGTAGGAACCAGGCCGGAGCTGTGAGCGCGAGCAGGGCGGCGAGGTAGGTCGCCACCAAGGCCAGGAGCCAGGGCAGGGCTCGGCTGCGGGTCACATCGCTCTCGGGGCGGAAGGGTGCTTCGCAGTATAGTTGGTCCACGACCCGCGCAAGGAGCCCGCAGATGGCCCAGTGGAAGCCTGTTCGCATCGGTGTGCGTATGCTCGCGGTGTTGGTGGTCCTTCAGCTGCTCAACACCGCGCTGCTCGTGGCCGTGCTGCTCGGGGGTGGTGGTGGTGGCGCCCTGGTGCAGGACGAGCCCCCGGCGCCCGCCCTGGCTCCCACGCCCGTCAACGTGACCCTGAAGCCCGGGCTGGCGGGGGTGTTCCAGTCCATCGTGGCGCCCGTCGAGACCGCTATGTCCGACATGGGCATCGACTCGGCCGCCATGCTCCCCAGCGAGGCCGAGGTGGAGGCCGCCGTGGCCACCGACAGCCTCTCTTCCCCCGAGTCCCAGGCGGTGCTCGACAAGCTGCGCCTGTGCTATGAGGACCAGGGTCTGCCCTTCCCGCGCCTGCCGGGCTTGGGGGAGACGCCAGCCGACGGGACGCCGCCGCCGTCGCCGTACTAGGAGTCGTCGGGAAAACCCATGTCTACTGCGGTCCCCCAGTCGCTACTGCGGCCGACGCTGCTCGCAGCACCGACCTCGGCGTATCGGAAATACGCCTTCACCCGGCGCCACTTCGCAACGTCGCCCTCGCGACGCGCCTGGTGGCCCTCGCGACGACTGGGTTCGTCCGCCTCTCGGCGGACTTTCCCCGACGCCTCCTAGGAGCGCGGGCGGTTCAGGGCCGCGGCGCCAACGCGGGGTGCTCCGCTGCGATGCGCGCCTGGGGCTCGGTGCGCGTGGAGGCCTTGTCCAGCTCCACCACCAGCAGATCGTAGGCAGGGGGGCAGTCCGCGAGCAGATCGCGGACCACGGCGTCGGAGGCTTCGCCCTCCGAGGTCTCCTCGAGGGCCGCGGCGCCCTGGACCAGCAGCAGCGGGGGCCCCATCCAGGCCAGGGAGCGCGCGGCCTCCAGCAAGTCGTCCACGGTGGGCCTTGGCTCGTCGAGGCGGGCGATGGCCGGTGGCGCGCCGCCGGGCTCCAGGGTGGCGCGGCTGGCGGGCGCGGGTGCAAGCAGTACGGGACGGTGGCGTGCTGCGTGGGCAGTGATCGCCAGGATGAGACGCTCCTGGGTGGAGGTGTCGGGTACCGCCCACAGCTGGCGCTCGCCCCGCAGCGTGGGGAGGTCTTCCAGCGCGACCTCCTGCGCCGGCTTCCCCGCACGGCGCAGAGGGGAGATGCGCAGTGCACGGCGGCGGGACAGCAGGCCCAGGCCGAAGCCGAGGCCCAGCGCTGCACCCCCCGCCAGCCACGCGCCCCAGCCCAGGATCGGCTCCATCATTCAACCCCGGGATCACGGCCGAACAGCGGCGCACCTTCGGGGCTCAGCAGGCCGCCCTCGCCACGGGTCGCGGTGAGGGTGGGCTCGACGGCCTCGAGGTCCTCGGCCTTGCACAGCGCCAGCACGCTGACGCCGTCGGGAGCATCGGCCAGCAGTTCGTCCAGGACAGCGTCGGGGGACTCGTCCTCGAGGGCGTCCTCGAGGGCATCCACGCCTTCGATCAGTAGCACCGGGCCGGGGAGGCCGAGGCTACGGCTGGCCTTGGCCAGTTGCTTGGCTGCGCCCAGCAGCCGCCGGGGCTCCGGGCAGTCCTGCTCGAGCCAGTGCACGGTGTGCTTGCCGACGACCGCGCGTGCTGCTGCCTCTCGGTGCTCTTCTGTGGGCACCACCAGCACTGTGCCGTGGTCGCTCAGGGTGGTCAGCAGCTCCATGAAGCAGGTGTGGATGGCCTCGGCATCGGGCAGGCTCCACACCGTGCCGTCCCCGTCCGGTGCAGGGAGGACCGGGCTGATCTCGGCCAGGCCAGCAGCCCAACGCAGGCGCTCGTCCTTGGCCCGGAGCATGGACAGCGGCCAGCGGGAGCGCTGGGCGACCTGGGCCAGGGTGGGCAGGCCAGCTGTGGGAGGCTCGCCGTCTTCGGTGGGGGAGTCGACCGGGGGTGGGACCATGGGTGTGCCGTCCGGCCGCTCCAGGCCGGACTCGGCTCGGCGGAGCTTCATGGTGGGCTCCCGCTCCCCCAGGGGGGCGAGGGGGGACAGGACCACCGTGGCCAGGCCAGGGGGAGCGCTCTCCTCGAGGTCCTCGAGCAGCTCGCTGAGGACCGCATCCAGGGGCTCGTCCTCGAGGGGCTCTTCGAGGGCGCCAGGGCCGTCCACCAGCAACAGGCAGGGCAGGTGGTCGCCGCCGCAGGCGCTCAGGGTGGACGCCGCGCGCAGGATCTGGCGCGTCTCGGGCTGGTCGAGCTCGAGCCAGTAGACGCCGTGCACACCCGCAATCAGCTGGGAGAGCGGAGCACGGTTGTCCTGTTGGGGAACCAGCAGCACCGTGCCGCCGGCCGCCCAGGACCGGGCCAGGTTCGCGAGCGCGGGGAGGTCGGGGGCCTCGCCGGGGAGGCCCCAGATCTGCTGCTGACCTCGCAGCGCCAGGTGGGCGTCAGGAAGCGGCGCCGGTGGCGGGGGTGCCGCGTTCGAGAGCTTGCGCGAGGTCCCCTTGCGGCCGAGCAGGCGTCGAGCGGGACGGGCGGCCAGGCCACCGAGGAATCCGAGCAATGCGGCGCCGAGCAGGGCCAACCAGCCGAAGCCTCCCGCGCCGCTCTGGCTCTGGCCCTTGCTCGAGCTCTGCCCCCGCGGCCCTCGGCCATCGTCCGGGGGAGGCTCGTCGGGGGGCTCGTCCGGAGGGGGGGCCTCGACCACGTCGCCCACGGGCGCGGGGTCCTCCTCGGCTCCGATGTCGCCGACGGTGTCCAGGCTGATGCGGACATGGGAGCTGGTGAGCACCGCGGAGATGCGCGGGGTGCCCATGTTGCCCTCGATGGGCACCGTGTCGACCCACAGCGATCGTCCGGCCTGGTCAGTGAGGCTGATGTGCACCTCTCCCTTGGGGTAGCCCGTCGCGCTGCCGGTGTAGACCGAATCGCCCGGCTGGGCGTCGGGGCCCTGCCCATCGTCGATGAGCTCGAAGCTCACGCTGCCGCCGGCACCGGTGGCGGTGGCCTTCGCAGGCGGGCTCGTCAGGAAGCCGTCGGGATCGCCCAGCACGAACACCAGGCTCTCCGCTGGGACGTTGCCCAGGGGGAGGCTGTCCGGTGAGATCGTCGCCTGGGCGGCGGCGCCGAGGGGAGTGGCCCAGCACAGGGACAGCGCCAGTAACCCCGCGATGAGCGCGATGGCGTGGTCCCTGGACATGCGGTGCGCTGTGGCTCGTTCGAGCCGAGCGTGGTGACGCTGGCTCGGGGGATGGGTGTTAGCGCGGACGCTTGGGCAGAGGCTTGGGCCGGGGGGAGGGGCGCCAGTTCATGTTCACTCCTTGAACGGTGTAGCGGAAGACCGTCGTGCACTACCATCCTGTCGTCTTCGACCCTATCCGTCAAGGGTGGCACCCCGCCTTCGAAGCCCGGGTTACGCTGGGGTGCTTTCGGAGATCGAATGAGCGGTCGGGCGATACAGCGCTGGTGGCCCGAGCTGGCTGCCGGGCTCCTGCTGGTCGCAGCCCTGGTGTGGGCTCCCCTTCGGCAACACAGGCAGAGCCAGGACGCCCTCGAGCGTGCCCGCGCCCTCGAGCAGCGGGGAGCGGAACTTCACAGCGTGGCAGCGGTCCAGCCGCCGGTGGATGCCCAGCGGGCGCGGGAGCTGGTCTGGTTCCCCCCCATGCAGCGGCAGCCCGGGCGCGCTCTGCTCGACGCCATGGAGCTGGAGCAGGCCCTGGAGCAACGCCACCTGGCCCCCCTGGTGGTGTCCTGGTTCGCCGGCGTGGATCTGGGCGAGCTCGAGCGCGATGAGCTGCTCCTGCTGGCCGCGGCCACGGCTCGGTTGCTGGGCTCGGACGAAGGTGCGGAGCACAGCCTGCTGGGCTTCGCCTCGCAGTCGGCTGCGGGTCTCGAGGACATCCGCCAGGCCCTCGAGGCCCGCTGCGGGACCTGCGCCCCGGAGCCCGGGGTGCTACCGGCGTCCACCATCCCCGGGGGGCTGCCCCCGAGCATCCAGGGGGAGCGCCGCGCGCGGGGGCAGGCCGAGCCCTCGGAGCCCATTGTTCCCCTCGCCGAACTGGTGGCCGCCGTGCGCACGGGGCGGTCCGTGCCCGACCAGGCCTGGGTGTCCCCTGGCCACTGCGGCATGGCGGCCCTCGAGCTGGCGCGGGCGGGTCGGACCGACCAGCTCCCCAAGCTGCTCGAGCGGTCCGTCTCGGGACCGTCGGCCCTCGATCGCATCGCAGCGCTGCATGCCGCCATGCAGCTCCAGGCCCCCGAGAGCTGGCCCGAGGGGCCGGCGAGGGAGCGGGCCTTGGCGGTGGTTCAGGAGCTGGGCTCGGGCACCAGGTAGAGGTACCAGTCCCCGCCCGTGCCCGCACCGCGCACCGGGCCGGCCCAGGCCGTGGGGCTCCAGGACGGATCCTGCAGCAGCATCAGCCCTCGGCCACCGTCCTCCAACAGGTCTGGCGCCAGGAGGACCGGTGTGGGCTGGTGGGGCTCCCAGCGCTCCCACGACGAGGGCAGCGTGACTGGCTCCAGGCCCGCCGCGCGCACCACCCCCCGGCCCGCGAAGGTGCAGGCCACCTCGCCGCCATCGGGAGGATGCTCGCTGAGCCAGTCGGCCATACGTGTCGAGGCGATGGAGCTCTCGACGTAGGCGGGGTGCTCGAGCTGCCAGGGGGCCAGGTGCAGCTCGAGGAGCAAGGCCACGACCGCGATGGGAAGCGTCCACTGCAGGCGGCGAGGGAGGCGCCGGCTCCATCCCACGAAGGCGACAGCCAGCAGCGCCGGGACCATGAACATCAGGTTCGCCGCCGCGCTGACCTGGCCCCAGGACATGGGGAGGGCGGCCAGCGCGGCCAGGGGGGAGAGCGCGAGGAGCAGCGCCAAGCGTGGGCGCAGGCCCTGTCGGCCCAGCTCGATGGCGCCCAGGATGATCCCGATGGAGCCCGCCACCCCCACGCAGCCCAGCAGCCCGCGCGCCATGGTCGCCAGCCCATGGGGCAGGATCAGCAGGACGAAGCGGGGGTCCAGCGGGGGAGCCTCGATCCCGGCGCCAGCGGAGGCTTGGACCAGAGCGCGGAAGCCTGTGCCCGCGGTCGCGGGGCCGATGAGGGCCAGGTAGTCGGCGTTGGGCCACACCCCATGCCAGGACAGGCCGAACAGCTCGTGGCCGAGGCGCCCCCCGCCGCTCGCCACGGCCCAGCTCAGCGCGGGCAGGCAAGCCAGGGCGAAGGCTCCGAGGGCTCGCCGCCATGGTTGCGAAGCCAGCAGGGCAGCGGCGGTCACCAGTGGGAGCAGGAACAATCCCTCGGGACGCGCCAGGGGGGCCAGGGCCGCGCAGGCGAAGGCGGGCCACCAGCGGCCGTCCCCCTGGGCAGCCCGGAGAGCCAGGGCGAGGGTCGCCGTGGTGAGCAGCCACATGGCTGGACGAGGATCGAGGACCACGGCGTGCTGGACGACCACCGGCGCGAGGACCCAGGCCAGCACGGCGGCGCGCGCGGCCCAGCGCCCGCCGATGCGCTGTGCGATGGAGTAGAGGGGGAAGGCGGTGAGTCCCACGAGCAGCAGGTTGAGGGTCCAGGCGGCCAGCTCGAGGGGGCCCCGAGCCCAGGGGAGCAGGAGCGCGGGCCACAGGGGCGGCCAGGTGGTCTCTCCCGAGCAGGGCCCCGCGTTCGCCATGCAGCGCACCCAGGCCAGCAGCTCGAGGCTGTCCGGTGAGACCTCGGGACCGGGGGCCAGCAGCAGCAAGACAGCGGTGGCCAGGCCGCCGGCCAGCAGCAGTTCGCGTCGGGGCGGCAGTGCGGGGAGGGACCGGCGCATGCCTGGAGCCTACCACCCCTCCATGGCGGCTCTGGCGAGCAGCTGTGGGAAGCTGGGCTGCGGCTGGTCGCTGGTGGGCCTCAGCTCGTGCACGGTGATCCAGGGCACCGATTGGGTTGCCGCGAGCCGATAGTCCGGCGCCAGGCTGGTCAGGAGGTGCTCCTGGATCCGCGTGTGGTCGAACTTGGGACGATCCGCGTGGCCCTCGCGCACCGTGACCAGGAACACCCGCCGGAAGCGCCCGGATGCCAGCTCCATCTGGACGGGGTGGAAGGAGATGTCCGCCAGCGGGCCGTAGTACCAGCCGGGATCGCCGCTGGGCAGTGGCTGCCAGCGCACGCCGGCCACGTCGGCGCTCACCTCGTCCCTCAGGTACCAGGTGAAGGCCTGGGCCTGACTGAAGGCGGGGCTGACCACCACGGCGTCTCCGTGCTGTAGCTGATCGCGCAGCAGGGCCGCGGC
>CAZHIK010000150.1:0-12788 GCA_964532635.1 uncultured Enterobacterales bacterium | reverse complement strand
GATCTGGTCCACCGGGCCCTGCTCGTCGATGCGCACGGCCACGTTGTAGCGGCACTCTCGCTCGAGGCGCTCGCGGATCTCCCGGGCGGTGAGGTACTTGCCGGCTCGCCCGCTCAGGGGGCTGGTGTTGGCCAGGAATGTCACGCCGATGGTGGGCTCCTCGACGCTGAGCCTGGGCAGCGGCTTGGGTTCGTCCCGCGAGGTGAGGGTGTCGCCGATGTCCATGGCGTCGATGCCGGCGATGGCCACGATGTCGCCCGCGCCAGCGCGCTCGCACTCCACTCGGGCGAGCCCGGAGAAGGTGTACAGCTGGTTGACCTTGACCTTGGTGGTGGCGTCCTCGCTCACCAGGGCCAGCTCGTCACCGCGGGACAGCTGGCCGTCGTAGATGCGGCCGATGGCCAGGCGACCCACGTAGCTGTCGTAGTCCAGCTGGGTCACCAGCACGCGCAGCACGTTTTCGTCGACGCCGAGGGGGGCCGGCACGTGCTCCACGATGTCGTCGAGCAGGCAGCGAAGGTCGCCAGGCTCGAGGACGCACTCCCGGTGGGCGTAGCCCTCCTTGGCGCAGGCGTACAGCACGGGGAAGTCGAGCTGTTCGTCCTCGGCCCCGAGATCGATGAACAGATCGTAGATCTCCTGCAGGACCTCGTCGGCCCGGGCGTCGGGCCTGTCGATCTTGTTGATGCACACCAGGATGGCCAGGCCGTCGGCCAGGGCCTTGCCCAATACGAAGCGGGTCTGGGGCAGCGGCCCCTCGCTGGCGTCTACCAGCAGCAGAGCGCCGTCCACCATCATCAGGGCGCGCTCCACCTCGCCACCGAAGTCGGCGTGGCCCGGGGTGTCCACGATGTTGATCTTGACTTCGCCGTACTGGACCGCGGTGTTCTTGGCCAGGATGGTGATTCCCCGCTCCCGCTCGAGGTCCATGGAGTCCATCACGCGCTCCACCACGGCCTCGTTCTCCCGGAAGGTGCCGCTCTGCCGCAGCATGTGGTCCACCAGGGTGGTCTTGCCGTGGTCCACGTGGGCGATGATGGCGATGTTGCGGATGTTGTCGGGGCTGGACATTGGGTTCCGGGGGCCGGGGGGGGGCGAGGCCGCCGGGTCTATCGCGTGAGATGGCGAGCGCCACGAATCCCCTTCACTCGGCCCGGCGGACGTGTGCAGCAGCTACCCCACCACCAAGGGGAGAGGGGTCTTGCTAATTCCGTCTTCGCAGGATCAGCGCGGGGAGCAATAGCAGCCAGGCCAGCGCGCCACCACGGCGGCTCGAGCAGCCGCAGTCCTCTGGGGTCTCGCAGGTCTCGCACTCTGCGGGCTCCTCGCAGGGGACATCCGTGTCGACGGGGCGGTCGCTCTCTTCGGGCGGCGAGGTGTCCACGGGCGGCGAGGTGTCCTCCGGCGGGTCCACCGGGGCGATGCCCTGGTCGGCGTTCTCACCCTCGACCACCTCGCTGTACCAGAGCAGCTCACCGTCGGCGGTGAACAGGGCGTAGTGGTAGGTCTCACCGGGCACGATCTCGCTGTCGACGACCTCGACGGCCTCGCCCGGCTGCGGGTCCTCGCTCATATGAACGATCACGCCGTCGTCGACGCCCTCGGGCCAGTCCTCGAGACTGCGCACCAGGACGCTGCCCCCCAGGGGGGTGATCCAGGGCTGGGTCCAGCTCACGGTGATGTCGCTCTCACCATCGTCGGAGGCGACCAGATCCCGCACCCGGTAGTGGCCGGGTAGGTCGTCGAGCTGCACCATGCAGACCCGATCCAGCGCCCAGCCGCCGAACTCGAGGCCGGGATCCGAGCGCAGGGTCCAGGTGAGCTGGAGGGAGCCGTCGTCGTCCAGCAGATCTTCGGCCGGGATCTCGATCAGGCGCCAGCCGGTGTCGAGGGTGTGCTCGGAGCCGCCCTCGCTCTTGACGTTTTCCCAGTGCAGCTGATCGTTCACGTACAGCTGTGCCTGGTCGTAGATGCCGTCCTCGACGGTGAGCCAGCGGCGCATGCTCAGCATGAGCATCCGGCCGGGATCGTGCACCGTGAAGCTGGGGGAGCGCAGGTACTGGAGGTTGTTGGGGCTGTACAGGGCGTCGAGCCCGGTGGTGGCCACGAGGCTGCCCTCGTAGGGGCTGTCAGGCACGAAGCTGCCGCCGCCAGGGGTGCCGTAGACCCACTCGTCGAGGTAGTCGCCGCTGGACTCCCAGGGGCTGCCGGGGCCGTGTTCCCAGCCCGAGGCGCCGTGCTCGAAGCCTTCGCACCACAGCTCGGCGCGGTCGCCCACCTGGAAGCTGTAGAGCCCGTCGTCGTAGCCGGCGTGGGAGTAGACGGTCTGGGTGCCATCACCCGAGGAGGCCTGCATGAAGTAGTGGACCCGCGTGGTGGCGGGCATCCGGGGGATCTCCCCGGTCCAGACGCCGTCGGCTTCGGTGACCTCCACGCTCGTCCAGCCTTCGTAGGCGCTGGGCTCGGCGGTGTCGCCGCTGTCGCTCTGGGGTGCGTCGTCCACCCCGGGCAGCAGCTCGGGCTCGACGCCGTACCACAGCTGCACCGAGTCGATGTCCAGGTCTCCGCACTCCGCGGTCAAGGCGTACAGCTCGAACTCCACCGGATAGCTCGAGGCGCTGGAGGCCTGTTCCTCGAGTGGCTCGTGGTCGTAGACCACCACCCCGATGGGGCCGGGGCCCAGACCGTGCTGGTCGAGCAGGTCGAGCAGCTCGCAGTCGTGGGGGGTGCCGTTGCTCAGGTCGCCGTCGTCGTCGTCGGCCAGCACCACGGCTTCGTAGGCGTCGGTCAGGCTGGGGCCCTGCTCGAGGGCGCCCAGCAGGATGAGATCGGTCATCTCCACGCCGGTCTCGTCACCGTAGTCCTCGGACCACTGCTGCCGCAGGTTCCACAGGAAGGAGCCCCAGATCAGGCCGTCGGTGTGGACCTCGCCCACGTAGTCGTCGGGGTAGACGTGGTCGTCCTCGATGGTGCGCAGGTAGTCGTAGCCGACGTAGAACTCGGGCCCCAGGGCGGGATCGTCGTTGATGGTGGCGCTGACGTAGTCGGCGCTGCCCTCGCTGATATCGCCCGCGAAGGTGCCGGCCACCAGGATGTAGTGGTGGATCCCGTGGCCGAGCTCGTGGTAGATGACATCGGCGATACGGCCGGAGTTGTTGCAGTAGCCGTCGTAGCCCACGAAGAAGTTGATGGTCCCGCTGGTGTAGTAGGCGTTGCAGGCGGAATAGTCCAGATTGACGGTGGCGGGCACCTGGACCCCGAGCCAGGGGTGGGAGGGCCAGCGGGCCTCGAGCCAGTCCCAGGTGGTGTGCAGGCTGTGCTGCACCTGGGTGACCGCGTAGCTCACGTCGGTGCCGCCTTCGACGAGCAGGTCGTCGGTGCCAGTGACGGACACCCCGGCACCGTTGTCGTAGACCACCAGCTGCGGCCCCTCGAAGGTGACGGTGAGATCGCCGCTCAGGCTGTGGCTGCCGTCGTCGGCTGTGGTGGTGCTGGTGGCCGTGGCGTCGACCACCGTGACCTCCCGGGCAGGGTCCTGCACCATTGCGTCGCCGACGGTGCGCTCTTCGTGGGTCAGCTCCACCGTGGACCAGTGGCGGCTGTCCCAGCGCAACAGCTCCGCGCCGCTGCGGTCCTTCCAGACCACGTGGGGGCCTTCGCGGTGGCGGGTGGCCAGGACGGTGCGGAGGCCTGTGGAAGAGGGGCCGTCGCCACGGCTGACGGGCAGGGGCAGCACACGCTCGCCTGGGAGAGGGGTGAGCTGCATGTGGATGGGACTCAGCTGTACCCAGATGCCGGCCACGCGCCCGTCCTGCACCACCACGGCGATCTGATCGCCCACCACAGGGACGCCCTTCCACAGTCGCTCGTAGCGCAAGACGCTGTGCTCGCCGCGCTCGTGGCGCTCGGCGAGGGACAGCTCCGAGGGGTCCACCCGGGCCAGCCGGGCGACGTCGTCCACGATGGTGTCGGCCCAGGCCGCGGGGACCCCGGGGGCCCACAGGAAGCGGGGGGTACCGGTGCGCTGGTCCCAGCGGGCGGCCCAGTCTCGACCCCAGCGGGCCCGGAAGCTGCGCCAAGCCGGCTGGCTGGACAGGCGCCACTGCACCGCGGCGCGCTGGTCCAGAGGGGGAGCTGGGGGACCAGACTGGACGGCGCTTTCGTCGAGGGGGGCGAAGCCGAACAGAAGCAGCAACGCGAGCATGGTGCCTCCCGGGCGGAACTCACCCTGTATGCAGCTGCACGACCCACGTCCTGTGATGGCGACGACTGCGAGCGTTCAGTGCGCTATGCTTCGGCCATTGACCCCGGAGCGCTCCCGTGCAACCCGTCATCGAGCTCCAGGACTTCATGGTCCTGTCCGCGTCCATCAACTACCAGCTCACCGCCACCCCGGTGAACTGGCACGCGGTCCTCAGCCTGGCCCGCGACGGAAACTACCAGCGCGACGGGGACGACGAGCTCATCCGGCTCCTCGAGTACCTGCACGAAGCCTACGGCACATCCACCCGCCGCCTGGGCCCCCTGGCCGTGCTCCACCCCATCCGCACCGCGGGCCTGCTGTACCGCACCGTGCCCGAGTGCCCCCTCAGCGACCTGATCACGGCCTTGCTGCACGACAAGGAAGAGGCCCGCTACCAAGCCGAGATCCTCAACATGGACGGCTCCTGGCGCATGCAGGAGCGCATCGAGGCCCTCACCCGCCGCGAGAACGAGGACTACTTCGGCTACCTGGGCCGGGTGATGGACGCCGCCGAGCAGAGCCCCGAGCTGGTGCGCATCAAGCTGGCCGACCGGCTGGACAACACCCTGGACATGAGCGTGGACGTGCGCAGCGAGACCGAAGAGGTCGACTGCTTCGAGTTGGTCTTCGACGTGATGTTCACCAGCTCCCACCTGGGTCAGCAGCTGCCGCTGCGCCACCCGGTCACCGGCCGCATCAACGGATCGCGGCGGCTCTACCAGCTGTACAAGAACGCCATCTTCCTCTCCATCCTCCGCCAGCGGGGCAAGGACCGTGTGGACGACTCCGCCATCCGGCTGTTCCAGGCCCTGGCCCACGCCTCCCTGCGACAAGCACGGCAGATCCTGGTGCACCTGTTCATGTTCCACATCACCAGCACCCACCACCAGCGGGCCCTGCTGAACGAGGCCATGGAATACTGTCAGAGCGAGCGCATCGCCGAGGTCCACCCCGCCGACCACCCCCACCGGCTCGACGGCGTCTTTGACACCGTGTTCAACATCCCCGACCGCAAGAAGCTCCGCCGAAGCCTGGATGAGCTGTACGCCGACAAGCCCATGATGTCCCTGGTGGCCATCGCCATGGCAGCCACGTTTTCGAGCTTCCGCAACGATCCCTCGTTCTACATCGACGGGATCGACCCCGCGGGCCTGCACCTGCGCACCGAACCGTGATCCCCGAGCGTCCCATGCGTACCCTCCCCAGCCTCGCGTTCCTCGCCCTCGCGGCCTGCCTGCCCGACCTCGACAAGGAGGACACCGATCCCGCCACCGAGGGCGACACCGATACCGACACCGACTCCGATACCGACGCGGACGCCGACACGGACGCGGACGCAGACACCGACGCGGACACAGACGCGGACGCCGACACAGACGTCACCCTGCTGGACGAGTCCGGCTTGCTCCCGGGACCCGATGGCAGTCCGGACTACGTCGACTTCTTCTTCGACATCGCCTCGTGGAACGCGGGCAGCTGGGTGGAGATCGAGGTCCAGAGCGACGACGCCACAGACCTCCACGGCGTCCTGTTGGCGCCGTTCAGTGTGTGCAATCTCGAGGTCCCCTACTATGGCTGGGCCATGGAGGATCACCGCAATCGCGGCTGGATCCGTCCCCAGGACGTCGGGCGCTACGAGCTGAGCGTGTTCGGCGAAGCACCCAAGGGTGGCGCCGACGTGCACGCCACAGTGCGCGTGATCACCACCGATGAGCTGCCGTTTTCCGACGGCGACGAAGCCTGCCTCTCAGGCGAGGAGGGCTGCGAGTGCACCGACCGCTGCAACTGTGACGAGATCCACGGCTAGCGCCGGTTCGTTCATGCCAGGAACAGCCAGACCGTCCAGCCGACCCCCAAGGTGAGCAGGAAGGCGCCCTCGGCCCGTGAGATGATCTTGCCGGTCTTCATCAACGGCAAGAGCAGCAGGCTCAGGGCCAGCAGCCACCAGTCGTCGACCTGGATGGTGGTCTTGTTGACCCCCACGGGGTGGGTCAAGGCGGTGGCGCCGAGGATGCCCAGCACGTTGAAGATGTTGGAGCCCACCACGTTGGCGACGGCCAGGTCGGCCCGGCCGTGCAGGGCGGCGATGATGGAGGTGGCCAGCTCGGGCAGGCAGGTGCCCACCGCCACCACGGTCAGCCCGATGACGCGCTCCGAGATGCCCATGTCGGTGGCGATGTTGACAGCGCCAGAGACCAGCAGCTTGGCACCCAGCACGAGCAGGGCCACGCCCACCACCACGCCGGTCACGGACATCACCCAGTGGCGCACCGTCTCGGCCATGGGGACCCGCTCGGCCACCGAGCCGAAGGTCTGTTTTTCGTGCTCCGGGGCCACGTCGCGGGCCAGCCGAACGGTCCAGGCCACAAACACGACCAGGCCCAGCAGCAGGAAGCCACCCTCGAGGCGGTCCAGCAGCCCGTCGCGGGCCAGCATGTGCAGCCAGGCGGCGGCGAGCAGCATCACGGGCCACTGCAGGCGGATGGTCACCCCCTGGACCGCCAGAGGCAGGATGAGGGGGGTGATGCCCAGGATGAGCACGATGTTGTAGATGTTCGAGCCCACAGCGTTGGCCACGGCCACATCCGGTGAGCCCTGCAGCGCTGCGGACACCGAGACCACCAGCTCAGGCATGGAGGTGCCCGCGGCCACCACCGTGGCACCGATGACGGCCGGGGAGATGTCAGCCCTGCGAGCGATGGAGGTCGCCCCCCGCACCAGGGCTTCGCCCCCGACGGTGAGGATCACCAGGCCCGCGATGACAGCGAGGATGTCGAGCATAGAGCCCCCTATCACCCCAGTGAGGCGAGCATCTCGCCCCCGGCCCGCTTCATGAAGCTCGCGTCGGAGCCGATGGTGATCAGGCGATAGCCGGCGTCCACCATCCGGCGGGCGTAGGCAGCCGTGGCGCAGTGGATGCCCGCCTGGACGCCGCGGGCCCGAGCCCGGAGGGGGATGTCCAGCAGCAGCTCCACCAGCTCGGGCTCTTCGCGGTCGGAGCCGGGCCCGTGGCCCAGAGCCCAGGCCAGGTCGTTGGGTCCGACGAACACGCCCGCCAGCCCCGGCAGCTCCAGGATGGCGTCGAGCTGCTCGAGGGCGCCGAGGGTCTCGATCTGCACGATGGGCGCCACGCGGTCGTTGGCACCCGAGGCGTAGGCGTCCGCGCCGTCGATGCCCGCCCGCACCGGGCCCCAGGAGCGGATGCCCATGGGGGGGTAGAGGCAGGCCTGTACGAAGGTCTCGGCCTGGTCCACGCCCTCGATCATGGGGCAGATGACCGCTTCGGCGCCCCGGTCCAGGGCCTTCATCACGGCGCCGGGATCGAGCCATGGCACCCGGACGATGGGCAGCGCCCCGGTGCCATGGATGGCCTGGAGCACCCGCAGCGCCCCGGGATCGTCGATGGCGCCGTGCTGCAGATCGATCACCAGGCCCGGCCAGCCCTGGCGGGCCAGGATCTCGGCCCCCAGCGGCTCGGGGAGGGTGATCCAGCAGGCGTGGATCGGCTCGTCTCGCCGCCACCGGGCGCGGAGGGAATCGGCGGACATGGGCTACTCCTCGAGGGCGGCGCGGGGGGGCTTGGCCAGCACGGCTCCGGGCATCAGCGGAACATCGGGGGTCGCCACACCCAGGGAGAACTGCATCTTGAGGGCTTCCTCGATGGTCAGATCGATGGGGTGCAGCTTGCAGCGGCGGGTGGCGATGACGAAGCCCAGGTGGAGGTGGTTGGTGGGCAGGAAGACCAACACCTCGTCGTCGGGCCCGGGCTCGGTGTGCTCGTCCTTGACCAGGAAGCCCACCACCCACAGGTCGTTGCCCGGCCACTCGAGGCCCACCACCTGCTTGAAGGCCTTGTGCTCGTCTTCACCGATCAGCGGGGAGACCACCTGCTTGACCGCGCCGTAGACCGTGCGGATGCCGGGCACCGACTCGATGTAGCGCTCGAGCCTGCGGGTGGCCTGACGGAAGACCACCAGGCGCATCAGGAAGCCCGACAGCAGCACCACGACCAAGGCGATGATCAGCCCCAGACCGGGGATCGGCATGGGCAGGTAGGGCTCGTACAGAGGCGCAACGCTCCGATCCACGTAGTGGACCACGAAGACCAGCACGCGCACCGTGACGTAGATGGGCAGCAGCGCCACCAGACCGTAGAGGAAGTGCTGCCTGAGGAATCTCCAGACCTTCCGGCCGCGCGCGACGGGCATGGCTCACCGTGTTCACAGGTGGGGTGGACGCACCACTGTATACACGACGCCCCCCTCCTGCATCCGCGATAGGGGGCAGGACCAGGAGCGACCATGCGCCAGCCCCGTCCCCTCCCCTCCCAGCACCTCCTCGTGGTCTTCGGCCTGCTGCTGGCCGGCTGCAGCGCCTGCGGCACCAAGCACGCCGAGCCCGAGCCGACGGCCCCCGCACCGGCCGAGGCGCTGCAGGACGAAGCTCCGACCGGCGAAGCCCAAGCCGGTCCTCCCGCCGAGGGGCCCTTCGCAGGCCACCTGCTGCTGGCCGAGTCGCCCCAGGCCCTGGTGAGCTGGACCCAGGCCAGTGAAGAAGAGCGTGCCGAGGGGCTGGGGATGCTCGAGGCGGTCCAGTTCGGCCAGCGCATCTTCGTGCGGGTGGTGGTGTCCGGCTTCGAGGCTCCCGAGAGCTTCGAGCTCACCGGGAGCATGGCCCTGAAGGCCCCCGACGGGCGACTGCTGCACGAGCAGGCCATACGTGCCACCCAGGCCGACGTGGACCTCGACGCCCCCGGAGTGCTGGTGCTGCTGCCCGGCATGGACATCGTCTTCGACCCGGGCGACGCCGTGGGCGCATACCACCTCATGGGCAGCGTGCAGAGCGGCGAGCGCAGCCTGGAGCTGCACCGCGAGCTGCGGGTCGCCGGCGAAGGCTTCCAGCTCGATCCCGCCATGAGCCTCTGATGCGACCCCTCGAGGCCCGGGGCATCGAGGTCGCCTTCGGCGACCGGCTGGTGCTGAGGGGCTGCGATCTGGCCATCGAGTCAGGGGACCGCATCGGCCTGGTGGGTCCCAACGGCTGTGGAAAGTCCACCCTGCTGAAGATCCTGGCCGGCACCGACAAGGCTGATCACGGCAGCGTGGAGCGCAGAGGCTCGGTGGCCGTGCTCGAGCAGGAGCCCGACCTGCCCGGCGGTACCGTCGGCGAGGCCCTGGATCACGCATTGGGCTGGCATCGCCAGCTGCAGGACGACTACGCCGACGCCCTGCAGCGAGGTGACATGCAGGCGGTAGCCACGCTGCAGGACCGCCTGGACCTGTTCGGCTGGGACCTCGACCACCAGATCGCCGCCATGCTCGAGCGTGTGGGCGCGCCGCCACGCACAGCCCGGGTGGCCGACCTGAGCGGCGGGGAGTGCCGGCGTGTGGCCCTTGCGCGGGCACTGCTGGGACAGCCCGACGTGCTGCTTCTGGACGAGCCCACCAACCACCTGGATGCCGAGACCACCGAGTGGCTCGAGGCCTTCCTGAGCGGCTACCGCGGCGCCGTGGTCCTCGTGAGCCACGATCGATACCTCAACGAGGCGGTGGCCGAGCGCATCGTGGAGATCGAGGACGGGATCTGCGTGAGCTATCGCGGCAGCTACGCCGACTACCTCATCAGCCGCGCAGAGCGAAGGGCGGCCATGGAGCGGGCCGAAGACGTCCGCCTGGCCATGATCACCCGCGAGGCCGCCTGGGCCGCGCGCTCCCCCGCAGCCCGCACCTCGAAGTCCCGCTCCCGCCTGCAGCGCCTCGAGGCCCTGCGCGAGCAGCGTCCGCTGATGAAGCAGCAGGACTTCAGCCTGAATCTCAGCACCGGCGAGCGCCTGCCCCACGTGCTGCTCGAAGTGGATCGAGTGGCCAAGGGCTACGGCGGTCGCACGCTGTTCGAGGGCGCGAGCTTCGAGCTCGGCCGAGGCGAGCGGCTCGGGGTGTTGGGCCCCAACGGCTGTGGCAAGTCCACCCTGCTCCGCATCCTGGCCGGCCGGGAGCTGGCCGACGCCGGCAAGTCCACCACCGCCCCCCGCGTGCGGGTCGCCCTGTTCGACCAGCAGCGCACGGGCTTGGTGGAAGACGAGACCGTGTACCGCTCGGCGGGTGGCGGCAATGACCACGTGCGGGTGGGGGAGCGCCACGTACACGTGGCCAGCTTCCTCAACCGCTTCCTCTTCCCCCGGGAGATGCTGGACCAGCGCGTGGAGGTGCTCTCGGGCGGCGAGCGGGCCCGGCTGCTGCTGGCTCGGCTGCTGCTGCAGGGCTGCAACCTGCTGCTGCTGGACGAGCCCACCAACGATCTGGACCTCCAGACCCTGCGGGTGCTCGAAGAGGCCCTGCTGGGATTCGACGGCTCGGCCATCGTGGTCACCCACGACCGCGCGTTCCTGGACCGGGTCTGCACCGGGGTTCTCAGCTTCGGGGACGACGGCAGCGTGGTGCGCTACGCCACGCGGCTGCAGGCCGTGGCCGCAGGCGCTGAAGCGCGCCGGGACCGGGCAGCCCAGGCCGCGGCGGAGCGTGCCTCGAAGAAGACCGAGCGCCCGACGCCGACGGCACGGGCCCGCAAGCTCAGCTACCAGGAGCGCAAGGAACACGAGGCGCTGCCCGCGCGCATCGAGGAGTTGGAGGCCGAGCAGGCCGCCCTCGAGGCCCGCCTGGCCGATCCCGCCACCTACCAGGACGCCTCGGTGGACCCGGGCGAGCTCACCCGGGAGCACGAGCGCCTCGGTGCAGCCATCGAAGCCGCCTACGAGCGCTGGGAGGAGCTGGAGGAGCGGGCCTAGCGGCCTTGCTTGATCTGGGAGATCACCGCGTTGGTGACGTCCTTGCCGCCACCGAAGTTGGTGATGAGGGCGCCGATGCTGTAGATGGGGCCCCAGGGGAAGCCCCACCAGCCGAACAGCAGGGTAAGCAAGGTGTAGATGAACGACTTGCCGAATGTGCCCTCGCCGTACTTGACGAAGTGGATGGCCGAAGGACGCTTGAAGGTCATCACGATGATGGAGATCGTGTACTCGAAGACGACGAACTTGCCGCCCTTGTTCAGCTCGAGCTCGAGCTGCTCGTTGCTCATCCCTTCGAGGCCTTTGACGCCCATGTCGACTCCCGGTGTAGGTGGATAGGAGTCCGTAACCCCTCACTCCGCGAGGCCGCATGCCCAGTGCCATCCACCGGGAGACCCAGGGCTCCATCGCCCGGATCACCATCCAGCGCGAGGCCTGGCGCAACGCGCTGGACGATGCGGCGGTGGCGGAGCTGGCGGCCTGCATGCACAGCCTCCGGGAGCACCCGGGGCTCCGGGCCGCGGTGCTGACCGGCGCTGGGGAGCGCAGCTTCTGCGCAGGCTATGACATCGGCGGGATCGATCCCCAGCAGAGCCTCGAGCAGCCCCTGCCGGATGATCGCTTCGCGGTGGTGACCCAGGCGACGCTGGACTGCTGCGTGCCGGTGGTGGCCGCGCTGCGGGGCGGTGCGTGGGGCGGAGGGCTGGACCTGGCGCTGGCCTGCGACCTGCGGGTGGCCCACCCCGACGCCCGGCTGGCCATGACCCCATGCCGGCTGGGGCTTGTCTACCGGGCCCAGGGCCTGCAGCGCTTCGCGGCACGCATCGGAATCCAGGCCACCCGCCGGCTGTTCCTGACCGCCGAACCCATCGACGCCACCGAGGCGCTGCGCCTGGCTGTGGTGGACGCAGTCGACCCCGACCCCATGGGGCGGGCCCTCGCCTGGGCCCAGGCCATCGCCGCCAACGCCCCCCTGGCGGTGGCGGGCGTACGCAGCACCCTCGCTGCCATCGAGCGGGATCCGTCCCTGGGCGATCCCGTGCTCCGGGCCCGCCTCGACGCCCAGCGCCGGCGGGCCTACGCCTCCGCGGACCTGGCCCGGGGCCTCGAGGCCGCCAGGGCACGCCGTACTCCCGCATTCGAGGGCGAGTGAGTCCCACAGGAGAGCCCCATGAACAGCCTGGAAGCCCAGCTCGAAGTCGCCCTGATGGACGCCATGCAGGGAGATCCCTGGAGCCCGCTGCTGGCGGGCCGCCTGCAGCGCGAGGCCCGGGCGGTGCTGATGCGCCACGGCCTGGGACGGGCTCGCGTGGCGGTGAGCTATCGGCAGGGCACGGTGCAGGTGGACATCGCCCTGCCACAGGGGCCCCGCAGGGTGCGCCGGCTGCAGCTCACCCTGGCCTCGGGATAGCCGTCAGCCACGGGATCGCACTGCACTCGAGCCGTGCCGTCCGGGGTTTCGAGGGACAAGTCAAAAAAAATTCGCCCGAGAGTGATCGCTGTGCTACCCTCAGCGCACGTAGAGCACGAACCCAGCTCTGCCCGTGATCCACCCTCCGGAGTGTGCCATGCATCGACCCGTATCCCTCCTCGCTCTCTCTGGGCTCTTTGCCCTCGCCTGCACCGAGTACCAGGTCTATGAAGACGACGACGGAATCAAGGACCTGACCGGCGACGAGGTACCCGACATCGTGGTCGATCCCGAAGAGGTCGACTTCGGCCAGATCGAGGTCGCAGACGAGCTCGAGCATGTCGAGGTGG
>CAZHIK010000149.1:7980-12840 GCA_964532635.1 uncultured Enterobacterales bacterium | reverse complement strand
AGCGCCGCGCCGATCCGGTCCCGGGCTTCCGCACCGACAAGGCGCTCAGCCGCAACCTCGACTGTGAGCGCATCAGCGGCATCGAGGGCGCCCAGCGCTTCCCCGGCGTGATCCCTCCGCCCAAGCCCCGGGGCGAGTTCATCGAGCGCGAGGTGGTGATCTGCAACGAACGGCTGATGAGGCCCGGCCTTCGCGACGCCCCCGACGAAGCCATCCTCTCCACCCTGCAAGCCCAGACCACCGAGCTGACGTCCGCCGCCCGCGCCAGCCGACCCGACCTGGCCGATCGCACCTGGCTGGTGGAAGCCCACCACATGAACGCTGTCGTGAGCGCCAAGATCGCCTTCGCAGCCAAGAGCGCGCTGATCCAGCAGGGCAGCACCGTCAGCGACCGCACCCCGGTGCTGGACGTCGGGGATGTGGACGTCCTCACCCGCATGGCGCCGCTGGATGCCTACGACGCCGCCTGCAAGCGCTACGTGGCCACCGGCAGCATCAGCCCCGACGACGCCCTGCTCGCCATCATGATCCTCGATCCGCGGGAGACCATCCTCCACGCTGGGCTGTGCGCCGACGGAGGCTGGCAGTGGCTGCGCTAGCTCCCATGCGCGCGGTCCTCCTCGGGGCGCTGCTGGGCCTGGCAGCTCCTGCCTGGGCGGCCGATCCCATCGAGGAAGCCCAGCTGGCCAAGCTCGATGAGCTGCGGGCCCAGGTGGCCGACCAGGTCCAGCTGGCCGCCTACGATCTGGTGGACGAGTTGGTCTGGGGCTGGACCAACGAACCCCCCTTCGCCGACACCACCTCGGTGGTCCTGGCGGGGGTCACCGTCCCCGTGGGCCTGGGCACCGGGATGCAGGCCCTGATCGAAAACCACATCGCCAGCGTGCTGGCGGCCAACCCCACCACCAACGTCCAGCTGGCCCACTGCCCGCAGTGCAACGCCGTGGTGGTGCACTCCGGCCCCGAAGCCACCGTGATCACCCGGGGCCTGGACAACCCGGACACCCTCGCGGAGCTGGGTGCCGACACCGGCCGCCACGCCCTGTTCATCGACATCGAAGCCGAGGGCTCCTGGCTCGTGCTCCGCGCCCGGCTCACCCGCCTCGAGCCCCAGCTGCCCATCGTCTGGAGCCACACCATCGCCAGCTCGGCCAGCTCCCCACCCCTGCTGCGGGAGCCCGATCGCCTGATGTCTGCCGACGAAGCCCGCCAGGAGTACCTCCGCGCGCTCGAGTCCCGCGGCCATCTCGGCATCCCGGTGCGCCTGGTGATCCGCTCCTACGCCCAGCCGGACTCCCGCGGTGGCGTGCCCCCACCCCCCTTCCTCTGGCTACAGTCCGGCGTGGAGCTGTCCGCCACCCAGGCCCAGGCCTGGGTGGGCAGCATGGTGGTCGGCTACAGCTTCATCCCCCAGGCCTACCAGGGCATCATGGGCCAGGCGCGCATCCACCGCCTGATCTCCGGCCGCAGCCGCTCCCTGACCCACCCCGATCTCTACATGTACTTCGGGGCTGCGGCCATCACGGTCTGGGGCGCCGCCACCAGCTCCTTCCGGGACGACAAGCTCACCGCCTCCGATGTCATCGCCGAGTACACCGGCGACGACCCCCGCTCCATCTTCGGCGCCCTGCACCTGGGGCTGGATCTGCGCCTGGGCAACCGCATCGCCCTGGGCGGCTTCGTCGAGACCATGCCCATCTTCAGCGACTCGAAGAACCTGGGCTCCTTCCTCGACATCGGCTCGGTGGAACTCCACGCCATGGGCACGGAGGTGTCGGCGTGCTTCTGATGGTCCTCCTGCTCGGCCTGCTGCTCGGTGTCGGTGACGCCCACGCCGACAGCTCCCTCACCCGCGACGCCCTGGATCGCCTCGAGGAGCTCATCGAGCTGCGCGTACAAGACGGCCGGCTGGACCCCCAGGACGTCGCGCCCGCCATCCTGGTCAGCGCGGAACCCCGCTACCGGGGCTCGGCCGACTGGTACACCACCCGGGTGATCAGCCTGCTCGACAACCGCTTCGGTGATGGCAACCTGCGCCTCTGCGAAGCCTGCATGGCCCCACGGGCCTGGGTCACCGACGGTGCCCTCACCTACCAGACCGGCCCAATCGGGCTCGACGAGGTGGCTCGCCTCGACGAGCAGAGCCGGGGAGACAGCCCCCCGGCCCGCACCGCCATCTGGGTGGACGAGAACGCCCAGGGCGTCTCCATCCGCATCGTCGACATCGCCAGCGCCCGGGTGGTCTACGCCCGCAACGTCGATCCGATGATGATCGAGGACTCCCGGACCAAGCGCAGCCACGCCCTGGCCGCCGAGCTCGAGCGCCGGGCCCGGGGCGACAGCATCACCCAAGCCTTCGTCGACCTGGGCCTGTACCCGGGCCAGCACATCTCCATCGACTGGACCGAGCAGTGGGGCCCCACCAACCACAACCTGTCGGGCATCACCCTGAGTGCCTACGATCCCGTGGTGGGCCTGGGCGCCTCCCACTACCGCGCCCTGAAGTTCTTCGACATCCTCGTGGGCGGCAAGCTCATCGTCAGCCTGCCCACCGCCGTGGCCCGCGCCTTCGACGACGTGGGCGACGTGATCGATCCCATGATCACCCTGGTCGCCGTCACCCGGGTGCCGTTCGGCCGCTCCAACTACGGGGCCGTGCTCTCCGTCTCCACCAACGGAGAGGTCGCGCTCGGGATCTCCCTCATGAACATCAGCCTGCTGCCGGTGCTGCCATGAACATCACCCATCTCACCCTGCTCGCGCTGCTCCTCCCCGGATGCGCGTACCGCAACTACACCCACTACCTGATCCGACCAGCGCCCGACACCAACCCGGTGCTGGAAGAAGAAGAGGGCACCCAGCTGCGGCCTATGGGGTTCGGCTCCACCACCGCCATGACCGTGCGCTGGAACGACGGTGACGTGATCACCGAGGTGCAGATCCCCATGCTGGCCAGCGGCCAGCGCATCGTCATCGAGCACACCCCCTCGGCCACCGACGTCGAGACCATCCCGGCCAGCCGCCTGGTCCCGCCGCCCCCCACCCTGGCGGATCAGACCCTGGACGAGGCCTACCGGGAGCGCGGCCTGCGGGTGAACCCCGACGCCCCCGAGCTGTCGCTGACCGGCGCCCGCACCCGGATGCAGGACGCCCTGGCTGGGGGCAACTACCAGCTGGCCCTCGAGTGGTGCGAGCTGATCCTGGCCCGCTACCCCTCCCACCCCGGGACGTTGCGGGCCAAGGGCTCCATCCTGCTGCTGCTGGGCGAGCGGGAAAAGGCCATCGAGATCTACGAAGAGGCCGAAGAGATCGAGAGCGACCAGGCCGTGCGCGAGAAGCTCGAAGAGCTCCACTCGGCCGAATCCTTCTAACGCGGAGACGAGATGCAGATTCTTGGACTGGTAATCCTGGCGTTCGTGGTCTGGTACGGCTTCGGAGATCGCGACTCCCAGGTGATCTCCGCCTTCGACCTCCACGCCTTCGTGATGGTCCTGGGCGGCTCCTTCTCCGCCATCGTGGTCTCCTCGAGCGCGATGAACACCGCGCGCACGCTGCTGTGCCTGAGGGAGCTGGTGCCCGGCGCCGGCACCCTGGCCCCGGCCACCCTGGCCCTCGAGGAAGAGCGGGAGCAGTTCGTGAGGCTGTGGCTCGAGGGCAAGCGCTCCCAGGCCGTCGAGCTTGCCGAGCGCTCGGGCTTCCCCGCCATCCGCCGCATGCTCGAGCTGGTGCTGTCCCGTTCCCCGGAAGAAGCCACCAAGGCCGCCTACACCGAGCTGCGCCACGCCGAGCTGTCCCTCTGGCAGCCGGCCATCGGCAACTGGGAGCTGCTGGCCAAGCTGGCGCCCAGCTTCGGCATGGTGGGCACCATCACCGGCATGATCCAGGTCTTCAAGAACATGGGCGACAACTCCATGAACCTGGGCTCCGCGGTCTCCCTGGCCCTGCTCGCCACCCTGTACGGCGTCGCCTTCGGTGCGGGTGTGGCCGGCCCCATCGGCCACTTCCTGCGCGGCCTGCTCGACGAGCGCCTCGGCGCCCTCGAGCGCTGCGAGCAGAGCGTGGGCGGGCTGGTGGCGCGCTCGGGCCGCGAGTCCTCGCTGGCGGGGGGCTAGGCCGTGCGACGTAGGGTCTACAGCAGCGACGAGGGCTGGCTGCTCAGCTACGCCGACCTCATCACCAACCTGCTGATCTTCTTCTCCATGCTCCTGGCGGCGGCGCAGCTGTCCAAGACGAAGATGCAGCAGATCGCCGAGAGCCTCTCAGGCGTGGAGCAGCCCGCCTCCCTGTCTTCGATCCAGAAGGAGATCGAGGAGAAGATCAAGCGTGAAGGCCTCGAGGAGCTGATCCGCACCGACCTGACCGACGAAGGCCTCGAGCTGTCGCTGAACTCGGGCCTGGTCTTCGAGTCGGGCGTGGCCCAGGTGCGCATCGACCAGATCGACACCCTCGACCAGATGCTCGACACCCTGGTGCCCTACGCCGACAAGTACGAGTTCGCGGTCGAAGGCCACACAGACGACCGCCCCATCATCAACGGCACCCTCTACACCAACAACTGGGAGCTGTCCGCCGGCCGCGCCAACGCCGTGCGCACCCGCCTCGAGTGGGTGGGCGTCGAGCAAGAGCGCATCCGCGTCGAAGGCTACGCCGACACCGAGCCCCTGCCCGAAGCCTCCCTGGATGGCCTCTCCGATGAAGAGCGCCTCGCCCGCCACCGCCGCGTCGTCGTGAGGATCTACTGATGACGACGCTCCTCGCCCTGCTCGCCACCGCTGCCCTGGCCCAGGGCGCGCCCGACCGGGAGGTGCCGCCCTCGGTGCTCACTGAGGTGCGCTTGATCGAGAACCGCTTCGAGGTGGC
>CAZHIK010000149.1:0-7970 GCA_964532635.1 uncultured Enterobacterales bacterium | reverse complement strand
CTACTGATGCTTGCCATCGTCATGCTCTCGCTGCTGCTCCACAGCGCCCTGGCCCAGTCGGCCCGGGTGCCTGCCCGGCAGATCCCCCCCTCGGTGCTGGTGGAGCTGCAGCTCCTCGAGAACCGCTTCGATCTCGCCCTGTCCACCGACTGCGACGCGGGCCGCTGCTTCTCCAAGGGCTGCAGCTACATCGACCACGCCGTGGCCGACCAGCCCCGCTCCGCCTCCATGCCCGGCCTGGATCAGGCGGCCGGCCCCGGCTCTGTGGCCACCCAGGAGTACCTCACCCAGGCCAGCTGCAGCTTCGCCCACGAGCAGTCTCTGGAAGCCAGGGACGTCCAGGCCCTGGTGCGCCGGCTGCAGGCCAAGCTCTCCTCGGGCTGGACCGTGGTCACCGTCGACGGCGCCCCCCTCGAGCCCCTGCCCGCCTACCTCCGGGAGCCCCCCGAGGAATCCGAAGAAGAAGAGGAGATCGACGAGGAACCCGAAGAAGTGGTCGAAGAGCCCGTCGCCCTCCCCCCCTGGAGCGAGACCGCCGGCCGCGAGCTGTGGGCCGAGCTGCTGCCCCACTTCTTCTGGATGATCGGCCTGCTGCTGGTGGCCATCGTAGGCACCTCGCTGCTGTGGGCCTGGCGCCGGGTCGGCGTGGTCTCCGCCGAGGAACAAGCTCTGCTGGCCCAGCTGGCCGGCCCTGGGGGCGAGCCCGACACCGAGCCCACCGAAGCCGAAGCCGAAGCCACCGCCAGCGCCCAGGACGCCGAGAGCGAGCAGGCCTGGGTCGAAGAACAGGCCGAAGCCTGGCAGGCCCGGCTCGAGGCCATGGACCCCGAAGACCCCGATCCCGAGCTGGTGGCCCTGACCCGCCAGCTGCTGCGCTCCGGCGACACCCCCCTGCTGGCCAAGGCCGTGATGCGCTTCCCCGAGCACTTCGCGGCGACCTTCCCCCACGGCGGCGACGTCGCCTCCGCCAAGCTCGAGCTGGCCAAGACCCTCGAGACCGTCCCGGCAGACGACCTCCCCGACGATCTGGTCTTCTTCGAGTCCCTGAACCGCCACGCCCTGTCCGCCGCACTGCTCACCCAGAGCGACGCCGCCGTCATGCAGAGCCTCCACCAGGACTTCGGCGCGGCCGGCCTGGTGGACATGATGCGCCGGATGAGCCCTCGCATGGGCGGCCTGCTGTTCGCCCTGGCCCCCCTCGTAGAACAGCACGAGATGGCCCGCCTGCTGTCCCACGACGAGCTGGCCCGGACCGCCGAGTGGCTGCTGCGCTCCACCCGCATGGACCCCGACGAGACCGCGCAGCTGTTCTCCACCCTGGGCGCCAGCGGCTACGGCATGGCCCGTCCGGCCTTGGTGGAGGGCGGCGAGGTCAGCGACCGCGGCTCCACCTTCGACGCAGCCGGCGCCCTGTCGGTGCTGCTGCCCGCCCTGCCCGCACCCCAGCGAGCGGAGCTGTTCTCGAAGGCTCTGAGGCGCTTCGGTGGCACCCCCGGCTGGTACCGAGGCATCCTGGTGGGTGACATGCTCCTGGCCCTGCCCCTCGAGGCCAAGGCCGACCTGATGCTCGAGATGGACCTGCAGCACCTGGCCGCCTGGCTGACCCTGCAGGAGCCCCAGCTCCGCGGAGACCTGCTGGTGGCGATCCCCGACTCCCTGCAGGCCGCCCTCGACAGCGTGGCCCAGTTCCCCTCCCGGGCCCAGCAGCTCGCCTTGGCCGCTCGCGGCCGTCGGGAGCTGGCCCGAGGCCTGCAGCGCCAACTGGCCCGGGCCGGCATCCCCTTCGAGCGCGTGCTCGTCCCCCAGGCTCCGGCGAGCGCATGACGCTGCTGCGGGCCGCCCTCGCTCTGCCGCTGCTGGCGGTGGGCGCGTCCTGCACCAAGGTCCCCATCCACGACGTCTACGCCGGGTTCCTCCTCTCGGATGCGACCTGGTTCGCCGAGGAGGAGACCCTGTTCGTGTTCTGGCACGTCGAAGCGGAGCAGGGCCTGGGTGATCCCAGCGTGGTGGAGATCACCTACGCCACCGACGAAGAGCAGGTGGACTGGACCCCGCTGTCCGACTTCGAGCCGGTCCACACCCACCTCGAGGTCGACTGCGGCGTGAACGCCCTGTGCGGCTCCACCAGCATCCACGTGCCCATCGTGCCCAGGGCGGTCGCGCTGCGGCTGCGCTACCACCGCGACGGCGAGCTCGCCCTGGACTCCACCACCAACTACAACCCCATCGGGAACGGCTCACCCCACGCCGCCCGGAGCTACGTGGTCTACGGGGTCTTCGACGAGAGCAACGAGTGGGTGCAGTGGCGAGGCCGCCACCAGTTCCCCACCCTACGCAACGAGCAGGCCGAGGAATACGGCCTGCGCCGCCAGCTGACCATCACCGACCAGGGCTACGGCTCCGCCGTGGCCACCAGCTCCAGCAACCCCTACGGCTACGGCGGCGACTGCCCCGCGGACTTCGAGCCGGTGGGGTTCGACCCGGTGGAGACCATCGCCCGGGCGGTCTTCAATCCCGCCGAGCTGCCCATCAGCGCCTCGAGCTCCTCCACCGTCTGCGCCACCGCCACCGTCACCGACGCCACCGGCGAGTTCAGCACCGCCGCCATCGCCCGCAAGAACCCCGAGGTCCGGCCGGCGTTCCCCATCCTCCGCAGCCCCATCCGGGACGCCACCCGCATTCCCTTCTTCCTGGCACCCTGCGACCGCACCATCTCCGAAGAACACGAGACCATGCAGCGACAGCGGCTGCAGATGAACAGCGAGCCCACCACCTGCATCGACGACTGGGAGTCACCCACCTTCGTGGACTCCCTGGCCGCCCTGTTCACCGACGCCGTGGAAGCGGAGCGCCCCAACGGCAACGACATGGTGCTGGTCATCGGCCTGCACCAGAACGAGTCCGGCGTGTCCGAGGCGGTCGAAGAGGCCTTGGTCCAGGTGGCACCCGAAGAGCGGGGCACCGCCTCACCGCGGCTGGTGGGGGCCTTCGTCTTCGACAGCGACATCCGCGGCATGTCCATCGACGAGCTGGACCCGGTCACCTTGTGGTGCCCCTCGAAGCTGCCCGACGAAGACGACACCGCCATCGACTACACGGCCAGCCTCACCTGCGCCATCGCGCCGGACAACCCCGACATCGAGCTGGGCCCCTTCTCGTTTGGCACCCTCCCCATCCTGCCCTCGCGCTCGCTGTACCTCGACTTCATCGACACCTACTCCGAGGCCCAGGCGGGCCGGGTCACCGCCCTGAGCTTCCGAGCCCCCGAGTTCTCCACAACCTCCGACCACGTCGAGATCTTCGACTACGGCGTGGCCACCTTCCTCGACGACGAGACCATCTCCTCCGACTCCGACGACGCCTTCTCCTACTGCGTGGGCGACGAGTACCAGCTGTTCGTCTTCCGCTCCCCCCAGATGCAGAGCCCCCAGTTCCTGAAGATGCTGGCCCAGGCCTGCGCCCACGGCGGCCTGGATGCCGAGCTGTGCGCCTGGGCGACCGTGGGCCTGCTGCCCATCGAGTACCTGCCCGAGTGGCACGGCTGGATGGCCGAGGGCGCCTACGACCTGGGGGTGTTCTGGGAGTTCCCCTTCCTGCTGCGGGCCGACTACGAGATCTACACCGCCGGCTCCATCAGCGCGTTCGGCCTCAGCGTGCCCTTCGGCCTGGGCACCAACGGCGAGGCCTACATGGGCTCCTCCATGTGGACCGAAGAAGAGCTCGACCTGTCCGAGCTGCTCACCCAGTGCGACCGCTTCTGCAGCCACCCCACCTTCGACAGCGCCGGTGTCTACCAGGTCCAGGACGGCTTCCGCACCACCTACGCCACCAGCTGCTACCTGCCCCGCTATCCGCTGCTGACCGACGACGGGTACCCCAGTGATCCGTAGGTCGTTCCACCATGGTTTCTCATCCGCTCGAGCCGCGCTCCCGGGCGGTGTGGCGCTGGTGGCGGTCGGGCTTCGGGCTTCGGGCTTCGGGCTTCGGCTCGGCCATCTCCTGGATCGGGCCTGGACGCTGGTCGGGCGGGTGATCGTTCCCAGCACGAATGTAGGGGCGGAGTTCATCTCCGCCCGCTCCGCCCTGGCCTGTCTCCTCCTCGTCTTCAGCCTCGGATTCGCCCCCCTCGCCCTCGCCGACACCGACGACAGCGGCGGCGAGACCGAGGAAGAGAGCGAAGACGAAGACGTCCTGTCCCCCTACCGCACCCCCTTCGTGGTGCTCACCGAGCGCACCATCGGCACCACCTCGCGGCCGGTGGAGTTCGACTGGCGCCGCACCACCGTCCACGTGGGCGCCACGGGCACCCACCTGTTCGAGCTCAACAACTTCAACAGCCTGTTCGCGGGGGGCACAGTGCGGGCGCCAGCGGGCGGCGGCATCGTCGAGGCCAGCCTGGGCTGGGTCTGGGTCTGGGACACCCCCTCGAGCGAGCAGCTGGCCTACACCCCCTACCGCCAGCCCGGGCGGCCCGATCGCCTCGAGCTCGATCTCGCCGTGGGCTACCCCCTGGCCGAAGGCGTGGTCACCGCGGCCCCCCGCTTCTTCCCCCCGGTCGAGCTGGTGTTCAGCGTCTACGGTGGCCTGGGCTACCACATCTACCCGGGCGCCATGAAGGGCAAGCGCTTCCGCGAGCGCATGTCGGCCGTCTTCTCCCCCATGCTCACCGAGTCGGAGCTCGAGATCCTCGAGGATCGCCGGCTCGACGCCATGATGGTCGACACCGGCCGCTACGGCGTGTTCGTGGGGGTGGGCGACGAGCTGTACTTCCGCCAGGGCGTGTTCGTGGCGCCGCGGGTGATGTTCGCCGTGCCGGTGCTGGCGGTGGCCGCCGGCTCCGAGCTGTGGTTCCAGGCCGATCTGAGCCTCACCATCGGCGTGGCGTTTTGATGCTCTGGCTGCTGCTGATCGGGCTGGCGGTCGCCGCGCCGCAGCCCAGCGACCACACCGTCATCTACTACAACGCCCGCATGGCGCTGCGCGAAGGCCAAGCCGTCGAGGCCATCAAGCTGTGGCTGCTGCGCAACAGCCTCGAGCAGCTGACCGGCACGGTGTCCGCCCACGACGGAGACTTCCACTCCGTCACCTGGGCGGCCACCGGCCAGCTGGGCATCTGCCAGGACGGCTACCCCAAGGACGACGAAGGCGACGGCGTGGGCCTGTGGCCCCTGGCGCTGCACAACTGGGTGGTCAAGAGCATGGGCCGCCGGGGCGTGGTCCGCAAGCCCCGGGTCTTCGACGCCTTCGAGCTGGGCCGGCAGCAGCGCGTGGTCTCCCTGCACGACGCGCTGACCGCCCACGAGCTGCAGGCCGCCCGCCTGTACCGGGGCCGCTGCAATCGCCACAAGGCCGAGGCCTTCGACGCCGAGCTGCCCTGGATGGGCGATCTGACCGACCGGCAGCACGTGGCGATCCTGCTGCGGCACCTGCTCGAGGAAGCCCACCGCAGCCTCGATCCCGATCGGGTGCGGGGCACGGCCGCCATCTCCGCCCGGCTGTTCGACCTCGACCTGCAGCTCACCGCCCTGGCGGCCCGCGAGGCCCGCGACAACGCCCGGGATCGGGCCCGGCGCGGCCGCAGCCTGGGCATGGGCAAGGGCTCCATCGCCGCCATGACGGCCGCCGCCTCCAGCTCCACCCTGCACCCCGAGTCCACCGCCGCCCGCGTCCTGCGCTCCAGCGTCGGCTGGCCCGTCTCCGAGTGGATGACCCTCGAGGCCGATCGCCGCCTGTTCCTGTGGGAGCACGCCCGCAACTACGGGGGCGAGCCCCGGGCCATGGACCGCATCGCCCTGGGCATCATCGACGAGCTGATCGAGCGCGCCGACGGCGAGGATCTCGAGCGCTGGATCGGTCACCGCACGGCCGCGATCGGCAACCTCGACGACCTCTGGGGCGGCGAGCGCGGGGAGCGCCTGCTGGCCCTCGAGCGCGAGGCCGGCTTCCGCGAGCGCAGCGTGATCGCCCTGCACCGCGGCGTGTACGACCTCGGGCAGGGCGATCTGCCGGCGGCCCTGCGCGCCTTCGCCTTCTCCCTGCAGCACGCCCACGACTCCCGCTCCTCCGAGACCGTCCAGGCCCTCAGCCGCCGCTGGCTGTCCTACACGGCCGCCCAGTTCGAGACCAACGACGAGCTGCTCATCACCCTGCAGGAGCTGGTGCCCCGCCGGGACTACGGCATCATCCTCGAGGATCTGATGTGGCGGGCGGCCTTCCACGCCGACGCCGAGAGCTTCGAGCGCGGCGTGCGCAACCAGGCGGGCCGGGGCGCCCTCGAGCGCCGCCTGCGGCTGCTGGCCCCCCTGGCCGAAGGCAACCTGGGCGGCTTCGACGATGGCATCTACCGGGGCCTCGAGCGCTCCCCCTCCGAGGTGCTGCGCTTCCTCAACCAGCTCGTCCAGCGCCTCGAGCGCGAAGACGCCGACATTCGCAGGGTCCAGCTGCCCACCCTGGCCCGCCTGGATCGCCTGCTGGAGCCCATCGCCTCCGATCCCGAGACCTTCGGCCGCCGTCGCAGCCGGGGCGCCACCGAGCTCCAGGCCCGGATGCAGGCCATCCGCGAGGGCCTGGGCGCCCTGGACCCCCACGCCAGCCCCGAAGAACGGGCCCGGGCCCTGGCCCCCACCGGCGAGGTCTTCGCGGGTGCGGTGCGCCTGGCCCCCGCCGATCCGCTGCCTTGGCCCTTCCGTTCCTCCGAGGTGGCCGCCCCCTCGGTCTTCACTCAGCTGCACCTCATCCCCATCGAGTGGCGCGACGAGCAGGGTGAGCTGGTCTTTGGCTGGAGCGTCGAGGGCTGATGCGGGGCGAGCTGCGGGCCCAGCGCCGACAGATGCGGCGGCAGCTGCGGGAGCACAAGCGCGCCCTGAAGCAGCAGCTGCGCGCAAAGCGGCAGGCGCTGCGGGCCGCTGGTGCTGCCAAGCGGCGCAAGCGGCGCCTGATCTTCTGGGCGCTGGTGGCGCTCATCCTGCTGATCCTCCTGCTGCTGCAGGACTGCCAGTGCAACGAGCCTTTGGCCCCCGAGCCCCCCGAAGTGGGCGAGGTCGAGCCTCACCAGGACAGCGCCGAGCCCGAGGCGGACGCCCCGCGCAAGCCCGCCACCGGCCGCCTGCCCCGGGTGCGCCGCCCCGACTTCGACAACGAGCCGTTGGACCCCCTGCCCTGGCTGGCCGAGTACCGCCTGCAGGTAGCGGCCCGCTCCAGCCGCCTGGCCGAGTGCTTCGTCGGCGCCCCCAACCCCGGCACCCTCGAGTGGACCGCCAGCGTCGAGCCCCTGGTGGGTCACGTCAGCGACCACGTCCTCGAGCCCATGCTCCAGAGCGATGCCCTTACCCGCCACCAGAAGTTCTGCGCCCTGGATGTGCTCTCATACCCCCCCTACGATCTCGACTCCGACCAGGAGCGCTCCACCCCGGCCCGGGTGCGGATGGTGATCGAGTTCTGAAGGGGTGAGGGGAACCGCTACCCCGGATCGATCTCGCTGATGGACATCTCGAAGCTGAAGCTCAACCCGCAGGCTGGCTGGTGCCAGGCGGGGCACAGCTCGCTGTCCTGGACCTGATCGTAGCTGTCGAGGGGCTCGTTGCAGGCGCCACCCTGGGCCAGCAGGTTCGGCTCGTTGCCCGACCACTGGTTGCCCGACAGCAGGGCGTGGGCGTCGTCGAGGAACAGCCCCGCGCCCTGGTTGTACGCGATGAGGTTGTCCTCCACCCGCAGGCCGCTGGAGCCGTCCCAAGCCGGCACACCCGAGGCGTAGATCCCGTCGCCGCAGCGCAGCCCGGCGCCGTGCTCCAGCCCCTGGGTGGCCTCGATCTCGTTGCCCACCAGCTCGAAGCTGCCCTCGCCGGCCAGGTGCACGCCGGCCGAGACGTTGCCCGCGATGACGGTGTCCCGGATCTCGACCACCGGCGGGCCGATGTCCAGCGCGGCCGCGTAGATCCCCTTCTCGTTCGTGTCGCCGGACACGCCCACGT
>CAZHIK010000148.1:8943-12842 GCA_964532635.1 uncultured Enterobacterales bacterium | reverse complement strand
GCCCTGCGCGAGGACGTGACCGCCAAGTGCTACGGCGGTGACATCTCTCGCAAGCGCAAGCTGTTGGAGAAGCAGGCCAAGGGCAAGAAGCGTATGAAGATGGTAGGCAATATCGCCATCCCCCAGCGGGCCTTCGTGGCGGTGCTCAAGACCAGCGACGACTAGCCCGCGTAGTCCCCGCCGCGGCCATGTTCGACCTCGAGTTCGAAGAACGCACCAAGCCCCCTGGTCTGTACATCCACGTGCCGTTCTGCGTGTCGCGCTGCAGCTACTGCGCCTTCACCTCCAGCACGCACCTCGAGCACCGCGATCTCTTCATCGAGGCCCTCGAGCGCGAGGTGGCCCTGCGCGCCCGGACCTGGGACGGCTTCGACACCCTCTACCTGGGCGGCGGCACCCCCTCGGCACTGGGTGTGGAGCGGCTGGTGAAGCTGGCACGGATGCTGGGTCCCCTCGGGTTGCTGCCCGACGCCAGCTGGACCCTGGAGGTCAACCCCGATGACTGCAGCCGGGAGCTGCTGTGGGGGGCGCGGGTCGCCGGTTTCTCGCGCCTGTCCATCGGGGCCCAGTCCTTCGACGAGCGGGCACTGCGCTTCCTGGGCCGTCGCCACAGCGTGGACGCCATCGAGCAAGCGGTGATCTGGGCTCGGGAGGTGGGCTTCCAGGAGGTCTCTCTGGATCTCATCTACGGCCTTCCCGCCCACAGCGTGAGCCACTGGTGCGGTCAGCTCGAGGCCGCCCTACGGCTCGAGCCCGACCACCTGAGCTGCTACGAGCTCACCCTCGAGCCCAGCACGCCGCTGACGGTCGCGGTCGAGCAGGGCAAGGTCGAGCTGCCCGACGACGAGCAGGGCCGCGCCTTGTTCCTGGCTGGCTCCGAGAAGCTCGAACAGCGGGGTTGGGTGCACTACGAGGTCTCGAGCTTCGCCCGCAGCTCCGCACACCGCTCCCAGCACAACCTGAAGTACTGGACCCACACGCCCTACCTGGGGCTCGGCCCAGGTGCCCACAGCTACGACGGCTTCTACCGCTGGTGGAACCACGGCTCCATCGGTCGGTGGGCCCGGTCACTCCGGCACCAGGAGGCCCCGGTCGAGTCCCAGGAGACCCTGGACGCGGAGGCCATGCGGCTCGAGCGCCTGAGCTTGGGCTTCCGCCAGGCGGGCGGGGTCCCGGTGAAGGACCTGCGCGGACCACCGGTCAACCTGCGGGCCGCCATCGAGGATGGTCTGCTGGTGCATCAGGGCGACCGCGTGGTCCCCACCAGGCTGGGCTACCTGGTGGCGGATGGGCTGGCGTTGAGGTTCGCCTAGCTGACGTCTGGGCCCCGTGAGCCAGCCCACCGCTCGCGACGCTGCGGCTACACCCTGGGAGGCTGGTGAGCAGCTTGCTATAACGGCGGGCGCATGACCCCTGCGCCTTACCGCTGGAGGGCCCGTGTTCGCCTACGTCGACCCAGACATCCGAGAGAAGCTCGAGAACGACCACCGGCTGGTCACCCTCGATCGCAACGGCCTGGTGGTGGAGCAGCCCAACGGGGCGCCAACGATCTCCCTGCTGGGCCCGATCCCGATGCCCCGCCTGGTGGGCGATCGGGAGATCGTGTTCCACTGGTACGCCTTCGTGCGGCGGCTGCAGCTCGAGCGGGTGCTCGAGGTCGCAGCTGAGGCCCACGGCGGTGGCGAGGAGCACTTCCGGGAGCTGGTCCAGGCCACCATGTCGGTCAACTCCATCATCGCCTGCCCCGGCTTCCTGGAGCTGGATGAGCCCCTGGTGCGGGTCCACAGCTGCTGCATGACCGGCGACGTCTTCGGCTCCCGCCGCTGCGAGTGCGGCCCTCAGCTCGATGACGCCTTCCAGCGCATCGTCGAGGAGGGTGGCGGCGCGGTGGTCTACATGTCCGGCCACGAGGGCCGGGGCATCGGACTGTGGGCCAAGGCCATCACCTATCTGTTGCAGGACGACGGCCAGGACACCTACCAGGCCAACCGCTCCCTCGGCCTGCCCGACGACTCCCGGGACTTCTCCGATGCCGCCGTGGTGCTGCGCCACCTCTTGAAGGGCAGGCCGGTGCGCCTGCTGTCCAACAATCCCCTCAAGCGGGAGCATCTCGAGGGCAACGGCCAGCCCGTGGCCGAGATGGTGGGCTTCAGCCCCGGTGTGTGTGAGCACAACCTGCGCTACATGCGAGCCAAGCGCAGCGCTGGGCACCTGTTGCCCAACGAGTTGTAGTCAGGGGCGGTGCTTCCCGGTGCCGTAGCGCGCCTCTTCCATGCGCTCGGCAAGGCGATCGTAGAGGGTGAGCAAGGCCTGAGCCGTCTCGGGTGGCTCCCAGAGGGCCAGCGCGGCAGACACGGCTTCGATGGTGGAGCGCGCGGCGGGGGTGGGGCTCTTGCGGATCCGGCGCTTCGGCGGTGGCCCGGGGGGCAGATCCAGCCTTGGCAGAGCGGCCAGGCCAGGCAGGCGGCGGACCAGCCGCCGGGCCTGCCCCCAGGAGCCGTCGGGCACCACGAGCACGTCGGGGCAGCCTCCGGTCCACACCGGCGCGTCGTCGCCCTGGGCCGGGTAGAGCAGGCAGACCCCAGGCCCCGCGGGGATGTCCTCCGGGCCCAGCCGGTGCTCTTTCTGGCCGTGGTCGATGAGCTCCGCGCCCTGGATGGCCAGGGCCACCAAGCGGCCGGTGTTGGTGGTCCGCCAAGACTCGTACCAGTGCCGCAGCACCACCACCCTGCAGCCCACGGCCAGGCTCGGTAGCTCTGCACAGAGGCAGACGTGCCTGGGCAGGAAGCAGCGGGGGCAGTGACGGGCGTCCGCCGCTGGGGGAGGGGGGCGAGGCATGGCGCGGCCGCGGATCAGGTGGCGAGCATTCCAGCGATGCGGCCGGGGTAGCGCTCGAGGACCTGCCGTGCGGTGTCCTCGTCGATGCCACAGCGCGCGAAGGCGGTGTGCTGGGCCAGGACGGGATCGAGGGTAGCGACGGTGGGATCCTCGCTCCACAGCTCCCACAGCAGGTTGGCCAGGCGCAGCTTGCGCACGGCCGAGCGCTGCTTGGCTGGGGGAAGGCGGTCGTGGTGATGGGCGATCAGCTCCACCATGCCCTTGGGCGCGTTCCAGGTGCCGATGATGATGGAACCGATGCGGGCGTGCAGGAGGTGGATCAGCTCGTGGGAGACATCCTCGAATGCGATCCTGCCCGGGTACTGGCGGTCGATGAGATCATCGAGAATCCACACCAGCACCGGCTTGCCCACGTTGTGCATCAGGCCGGCCAGGAAGGCTGCGTCCGCGTTCCTGCCCGCGATCCGCTCCACCAGCTGGAAGCCCACGGCGGAGCCCACCGAGGCGCGCCAGTAGCCATGGAGGAGCGCCCTGCGCGGGCCGCGGTAGATGGACTGCTCCATGGCTGCGGCCACCACCACGTTGCGCGTGCCCACGAAGCCCAGCCGGGCGATGGCCTGGGCCAGGCTGTAGATCCGACGATCCGCGGGCCGGAAGGCGGCCGAGTTGGCCACGCGGAGGACGCGCATGGCCAGGAACTGGTCGCGATGGATCAGCTTGGCCAGGGTGTCCGCGCTGGTGTTGGCGTCGTCGGCGGCCACCATGATCTCGAGTGCACTGTCGGGAAGCCGGGGTGGCTCGTAGGCGCCGGAGGTGATCGCACCGACCACGCTGTTCCTGAGCTCGCGGTGCAGTGCCTCGATCGGGCTCTCGAGTCCAGCCAGGGTGCGCGGCTCACCAATGCGCGCGATGTCATCCGGATCCACTACGTAGATGTCGGTAGAGAAGGCGGAGCCCAGCGGATGTCGGGTCGGTTCTGACACAGCGGGCAGCTCCTGTGCGCTGCAGCGTGAGCGGGTGACTTCCGAGCGTATACAGCGATGATATCAGGATCCCGGGCT
>CAZHIK010000148.1:5807-8933 GCA_964532635.1 uncultured Enterobacterales bacterium | reverse complement strand
TGGGAAGCTGACGGTGCGAGTTGCCGCTCCCGGTCCTGGCGCAGGAGGTACAGCACCGGGCTCTTGCGGGCGTCCTGGTTGACCAGCACGAAGGGCTGGCGCTGGAGCATGCCCTCGATCTCGGCGGGCAGCTGATCGACGCTCCTCACCAGGGGGGGCATGGGGGCGCCAGGAGGCACGAGCCACCGGATCAGCAGGAAGTCGCAGGGTGCCATGATGGGGTGGTTGCGCGTGCGTGCGCCGGGCAGCAGGGCCTCGAGGGCGAGCTCGAGCTCGGCGATCTCGTGCACAGGCATGATGCACAGCACGGTGTCGTCCGAGGCCAGGATGGCCCGCCGCTGGGAACGCACCAGCTGCAGGTCCCGCTCGAAGGGGTGGTCCTCCCGGTAGCCGAGGTTGGGAGGATTCACCGTCTGGAACGCTTCGTCGTAGTCTCCGAGCCGGAGCGGCGGCCCGAGGGTGGGGGTGAAGGATGACGTCTGCCAGAACCACCAGGCCGGAACCAGGACCAGGATCATCGCGGAAGCTCGGAGCCAGGGGCGAGGCAGCCGGGCGAGGCCGAGGGCCGTGACCAGGGGCAGGACGGGATGGATGATCGAGACGTAGTAGGAGTTCTTCTTGGCGATCAGGCTCAGGGCGAGCAGGGGGATCAGGAGCCAGCCCAGCAGCTCGGCTCGCCCCCGACCGCGAGCCGCCAGCAGGCCGGTCCCCAGCAGTGCCCCGATGCAGAGCACAGGTCCATGGGTGTCGCGCCACAGCAGCCGCAGGTAGGCGCTGAGCGCGGAGGGGTTCCACACCGGGAGGGCTGCCTTGTACTGCACGGCGTTGGACTCGGTCACGTAGTAGTCGAGCTCCAGGCGGTGCGCGATGAGCAGCCACGCTCCGGCTGCGAGCACCGCGGCCGTGATTGCGCCGGAGATCAGGACCCGGCCACGGCTGGGGAGCTGGGCACCGAGGGGGCCCCGGGCCAAGGCCAGCCCCCTCGAGCCGGCTGCCAGCGCCATGGAGCCGGCCGCTGCCAGGAAGAGCAGGTTGTCGGTGAGCCACACGCTGTAGGCCGCGCCCAGCATCACCAGCAGCGCGAAGCCCACGGTGGGTCGCCAGCGAGTGAAGCTGCGTGAACGGATCAGGCAGCTCAGGCAGGCTGCCAGCAAGAGCATGTGGGGTAGCTGGGCGGCCCAGCGGCGAGCGAAGGTGCCGGTGCCTGGGGCGAGGGGAAGCAGCAGGGCTGCGAGCACGCCAGCCCAGGGGCTCCCCAGCAGGCGCCCGACGTCGAACAGGAGCAGCTGTGTGAGCACCAGGAACACGAGCATCAGGATGAGCAAGCTGTCGGGGTTGGTGCCGAACAGCGCGCGCCCAGCCAGGCCCGTCAGCGAGAAAAGGTCGGGGGGTAGGGTGGTGCCGAGGTAGCTCCCGAGCTGCTCCAGCTCGATGCGGTCGAGCATCTGAGACAAGGGCCAGATGCCATAGGGAAACACGCCTTCGCAGACGCTCTGGTCCAGCCGGATCCAGCGCAGGCCCAGCCAGGTCTGCCAGACCAGCCCGATGGCCAGGGTCGCGGGCATGGCGCCGCGCCGAAGCCAAGCGGGCAGCGCGGATCCCGAGGGCGCGTCGGGGCGGAGTGCAGCTGGTATGTCCTCACCGGATGCCGGCATCGGGGTGCTCCAGGGATCCGGGCTATCCTCGGTCGGGGGCTCCTTCCACTTTCCAACGAGCCGGCCGTGGCTATGATCGGCCTGTCGCGCACGCCTGGAGCCACCATGCCCTTGTACGACTACCGCTGTACCGCCTGCGGCCAGTCCTTCGAGCACCTGCAGGCCCACAGCGAGCCCGATCCCGAACACTCGGAGTGCTGCGCTGCCCCGGTGGTCCGCGCGCTGAGCGTGCCTGCCGACTTCCGGGCTCGCTTCTCCGCGCCGAAGTGCAGCTCGTGCATGGACAGTGACAGTGCCCCGGAAGCCCCGCCTTGCGCAGCGGGCGGGGGCTGCGGCATCGGCTAGGTCGCTAGCGCCGCTTGATGGTCACCTGCAGCTCACGCTCGCCTGGGAGCACCACGAAGGTCCGCTCGCCCAGGTGGTAGACCCCCCAAGGCAGGCGTCCCCGGAAGCGTCCGTCGCTGGCCATGATCTCCACGGCGGCCTCGATGGCCGAGCGCTGGTCGGGGGCCATGGGCATGCGGGCAGCCTCGAGCGGGGCGCTGCCGGTGCGGTCCTTGAGGTCCACGGCGCCGTAGCTGCGCACCAGCTCGTCGAGCCACCCCTGCACGTCGGTGCTGGGCTCGAGGGCCTGGCGGCGCTCGAGTCGATCGAAGACCGCGTCGACCCTGCCCAGGGCTCGGGCGGCCTGGGCGCCCATGTCGAAGTCTTCGACGGTGGGCCGCACGCCCTGTGGCGCCAGCTCTTCGAGGTCCAGGAAGGCCTGCTCCACGCCCTTCCACGCGTTGCGGCGGGCCAGATGGCGCATCTCGCCGGTGAGCTGGTCGTGGGAGGCCTGAGCTGCGGCGTCGGGCTCGGAAGGGGGGGCTTCCGACGGCTCTGGCTCCGGTGGAGGGCTCCAGGACAGGCGGCCGGCTCGCTCCTGGGTCTGGAAGCGGGCCACCTCGTAGAGCATGTCGTCGAGCTCCGGCGATGGGAGGGCCGCGGTGACCAAGGATAGATCGCCACCTTGGCCGTGGACCCGAGGCTGCTGGGGCAGGCGCCGCTCGGTGGCCTGGAGCACGGTGCCGATCCACTCGGCGGCTTCGTTCGCGGTGACCTGTCCGTCGCCGCTGAGGTCGCCCCAGCCCCGCAGGGCCCCCAGCATCAGTGTGGAAAAGGCCGGAAGCGGTGCCCCCAGCAAGAGCCCGGCGAACTGATCCGAGTGGGCCCCGGTGACCAGCACGCTGCGCGGCGAAGGGGTCAGGGTGACCGGGGGCATCACCGGCATCATCTCGCAGCCGAGCTTGTCCAGGGAACGATCGCGCTCGTTGATGCTGGCGTCGAGGAGGATCACCGAGCGGTCGTGAGAGCCGATCTCGAGCAGCCCCTCCAGGTCGGCCCAGGTGAAGCCTCCCTGGATGAAGCCGGGGGCTTCCGGGCCCGCGTCGGGGGCGTACATCATGACGTCGGTGCCGTCGCAGGAGGGCGA
>CAZHIK010000148.1:0-5797 GCA_964532635.1 uncultured Enterobacterales bacterium | reverse complement strand
CCTGACCGATGAACACGAACCAGAACGCCGCTCCGGGCGCAGCCTCGAGGGCAGCGTCGGTGACCGCGGTAGCCATGGCGGCGGGTGAGGCCTCGGAGTCGAGCAGCAGGTAGACATTGCTGCTGGGGAGCCCCAGCGCTTGCTCGAACCAGCGGTGCCAGGCCCGGGCCGTGGTGACGGCGCCCGGCATGTCGAGCATGTGATCGTAGTCCTCGACGCCGATCACGACGGCTACGTCGTCGGGGCGAGGGATGCCTGCGGTGACGGGCTGGGTGAGGTCGGGCCAGCCCCCGTCTGCGACGGCGGGGCCGGCGGTCAGCAGGGCGGCGATGGCTGAGATGCAGAGGGGGAGCACGGGCACGGCCAGGTCGGGGAAGCGTGGTGGTGCATTCTAACGAACCCCCGGACCGCTTGGGACGACTTCACCACCAGTCGGCGTGCGAGCCGGCCGCCAACCCCCGGCCTCCGGTGGCTCTGCGGCCCACAGGCCGATGCCCATGACGCTGCGGTCCAGCCCCAGCTCGCGGTGCGGAGCGAGGATCTCGTGGACCCACCCGTGGTCGAGCTCCGTCCAGAAGCGGCGCACGCCGGTGGTGTAGCGGTTGGAGCCGGTGATGTCGTGGAAGGCCAGCACCCGGTGGGGCGAGCTGCGCTCACGCTCGAAGTCGCGCTTCACCGCATGGTAGGCGTGGTTGGCATCGATGAAGACCAGATCGATGTGGCCCAGCTGCGCTCGCCAGCGTGCGAAGGCTTCGCTCCCTGCGTCGCCCCGGAAGATCACGGCGCGCGGGGGCAGGTGCTGCTCGAGCCCCCGCTGCTCGGCGTAGCCGTCGTCGCACACCGCGAGCCGGTCGAAGCGGAACAGCCTGTCCAGGCAGCGGGTGAGGGCGCCGGTCCAGCAACCGATCTCGAGGTAGCTGCGCACCCCCAAGCGCTCGATGAGCTCGCACAGCTCGATGAGTTCCTCCCGGTTCTGGAGGATGCGGTCCTGCAGGGCCTCACCGTGAGCATCGAAGACAGCCTGGGTGCTGCGATCCCAGCACGCCCAGGGCGCCAGCTCGGCCCGGAAGTCCCGCGGGCTGGAGTCGCTCACGGATCGATCCTCATCGCTCGTCTTATCTGCCGCCAGGCCTCGGTCCAGGCGCCGTCGGCACCCCGGATGGCCAAGGGCTCCCGCGCCTGGAGATCTCCCTCCCAGCCACACTCGAAGAGCGCCAACATAGGCTCGTGGCCGTGGCGGAAGTGGACCTCACGCCTGGCGAGGAGCGCGAGGCCTGCTGCTTGGATCGCTCGCTCCGGGCGGGGATCACGGGCGGCGTGACAGAAGCAGAACCGCCCCTGTGGGGCCAGGTGTCGGGCGGCCCTCCGGCAGTAGTCGAACACGTCGCCGTGCAGCTCGAGCCGGGCCGCTGCGCGCTGGGGATGGGGCGAGGCGGTGGCCCGCTCCGGGGGCAGGTAGGGAGGGTTGGCGAGCACCAGATGGAACCGGCCGCAGTCCTCGAGTTCCTCGTCGTCTCGCAGGTCCCCGTGCCGGATGTCCGCGCGGTGTGCGAAGCCGTTCATCGCGGCGCTGCGGCGAGCGAGGGCCACGCTGATCTCCTGGACCTCCAGGCTGGTGAGGGTGGCGCTGGCGGGCAGCTGCTGGAGCACCATCATGCCGATGGAGCCCACTCCGGCGCCGAGGTCCAGCAGGGACCCGATCCCGGGCGCTGCCTGGAGGCCTGTCCAGGCGACCAGCACGTCGTCGGTGTTGAAACGGTGCCCTCGCTGGAGCTGCAGGATCCACCACGCCCCGGACAAACGATCCAGGGTCTCCCCGGAGCGGAGCTGAACATCTGGGCGACTCATGCACCGGGGGTTAGCGCGTCGCGGTGCGGCGCTCCAGCTCAGCACGGAGGTGAGGCATGGTCAGCGACATCGGCTTCTACGGCATCATCAGCCAGCCGCGGGTGGGCTGGGTGCGGATGGCCGAGGTCATGGTGGAGCGGGGTGTGCGCTGGATCCAGCTGCGCATGAAGCAGGGTGACCCGGGGGAGCGACTCCGGGTGGCCGCAGCGGTGCGGCAGGTGATCCCGGCCGGCTTCCACATGATCGTCAACGACCTCCCCGAGCTGGCCCTCGAGGTCGGCGCCGACGGTGTCCACCTCGGACAGGACGACGCCTCCTACGCGCGCGCCCGAGAGATCCTGGGGCCGGGAGCGCTGATCGGACTGTCCACCCACAGCCCGGATCAGGTGCGGGCCGCCTGCGATCTGAACCCGAGCTACCTGGGGATGGGTCCGGTCTTCGCCACCCTCACCAAGGTCGACGCAGAGCCCACGATCGGTCCGGGAGGTCTCGAAGCGATGGTGGCGCTCGCTTCGGTCCCGGCCGTCGCCATCGGAGGGATCGGGTTGGCCCGGGTGCTCTCCGTGGAGGCCACTGGGGTGCAGGGCTTCTGCGCGGTCGGGCCGGTGAACGACGCCCAGCGACCCGGAGCTGTCATCGCAGCTTTCCAGCGAAGCTTCCGCGACCTGCGGACCTAGACGGTCCCGCGCACCGTGGCCCGTCCCTGGCGGGCTTCTCGGCAAAAATAGACAAGCCTCCGTGGTTTTCGGCGTTGGGTGCAGAACAGACAGTCTCGTTCTCGGGATGGGATGCGACGATATTGCGCCAGGGACCAGGGTGATGGCGGGATCCGCGGCGTGACGGCTCCCCACGGAGGCCGCAGATTGGGCGCGAAATGTCACAGCTTGTCACGCAGCTCGCGACCCGCCGGGTTGAAAGCCTCAGGCGCGTTCCTCTACACTCCCCAACGTCCGACCCAACCAGCGAGGTGCTCGAATGGCGGATTTCGACAAGGTCCACCAGCTGCTCGACCAGATCGGCGAGGAGCGGGCCAAGGGCCGCATGTACCGTCGTGCATTCACGGCGGGATTTCTCCTCATCTTCGTGATCTTCTTTGGCAACCTGTACGCCAAGATCACGGGCTTCGACACAGATGTCTTCATGGTCGAGCTCCAGACCCGGGCCGCCACCACGGTGTGGCCGGTCTACTCGAACGAGCTCAAGAAGGTGGCCGACGACGCACTGCCGGCGCTTTCCAATGCCATGGCCGATGAGGCGGCCAACCTGCTCCCCAAGATCTCAGAACGGCTCACGGCCGAAGGCGAGATCTTCCAGAACAACATGACCGAGTATATGAAGGAGTCCCTGGACAAGCAGTTCGTCGCGGCGGCCGAGACCCGCAAGGACGACCTCCAGGCGCGCTTCCCTCGTTTCTCCGAGGATCCCGATGCCTATGAGGAGCTGGTCCAGCGCCTGCAGTCCTCGAGCCGCCTGTGGGCTCAGGAGCAGCTCGACACCACGTTCCAGCAGCACGTGACCCTGCTCGAGTCCATCAACCAGACCGTCCAGAAGCTCCAGCTTCAGGCGGCCGACGAGCGTGAGAAGTCCGGAGATCGCTCCATGGAAGACGTGCTCTTCCTCATGGGCGACATCTTCAACACCCGCGTCGCTGGGGAGGGCTAGATCATGGCTGAAAACGGCATGCAGGATGTCCTCAAGCGCCTCGAGCTCGAGCTGGAGAACGAGGTCAAGACCAACAAGTCCTTCAACATCGTGGCCGGTATCTTCGTCGCGTTCATCGCGCTGTACCTGATCTGGCTGTCCGCCTCCATCGGCAAGCTGATGCAGCCCGAGGGTCTGGCCGAGGCCGCCGCTGGCGCTGCGCTCGAGGCCGCCCCCGCCTTGACCGAGAACCTGCGAGAGCTGGTGGTCGAAGGCGCGCCCAACCTCGCCTCCGCCGCCTCCACGGCCGCCATCGACATGGTGCCCTCCTACCGCGGTGTGCTCGAGGACGAGCTTCGCCCGGTCATCGACGAGGTCTCCGGCGTGATCGCCTCCGCGGCCATCAACAAGATGGTCGAGACCGGTGGCAGCGACGCGGACGACAGCGTTGCCCTGCAGGAAGCCGCAGACGAGGCCGTCGCCCGTCTCGACACCATGCTGGACGAGGCGATGGATGAGCCCATGGGCCCCGACGAGCCCAGCCCGCGTCAGGTCATCGAGGGCTCGCTCGAGCAGCTCGTGGTCGTGGACCAAGGCTTGAAGCGGCTTGCCAGCGGTGGCGGCGACGCCGCCGAGCGCGAGCTGGTCTTCACCTGGCTCAACGTGCTGCAGCAGCACAACGAGGAGCGTGACGCCAGCCTGGCCGACGAGTACCGCACCGAGGGTCCCACCCCGAACTAACGCCAGAGCCGACCTTCGGCGGCTTTGGCGGGCGACATTCGTGCTGACGGCTTCGCCGCAGCACAATGCCGCCGCCCTCGAACGCAAGCGGCCGGCCCACGTGGGCCGGCCGTAGTGCTTCAGGGAGTGGAGACGATCAGGGGTAGAACCCGGTGTAGGTGTTGAGCTCCCGCACCTCGATCGTAGAGCCGTTGGTGTCCAGCTCCTCGGTGTAGACCATGCCCAGGTACTCGACGTAGTACATGGTGGCGACCGCGCTGCGGTCGATCATGCCCATCCCCATGCCCGAGGTGTCGGTCACCTCGTAGTCGTTCTCGATGACCAGGGCGTCGAAGGTGCCTGCGGTGACCGTGATGGTGTCGGTGCCGATGATGGTGATGGTGCCATCGGCGGTCCACATGGTGCCGTACGAGGCGTCCGAGGCCTCGTAGCTATAGGTCCAGGTGGTGCCGGCGAGCATGAGGGCCGGCTCGGTCAGCATGGTGCGCTCGGCGGTGTAGCTGGCCGAGATCATCGGAGTGCCGTGCATCAGGTAGTCGAGGCCGGTCATGGCCACGTCGCCACTGTCGCAGACCCAGTGCTCGTCGAGCACCGTGGCCACGCCGGTGGTGTCGGTCAGCGTGCGCTCGAGCATCGCCACGCCGGTGGAGGCGTCCCAGGAGCCGATGGCGACCTCTTCGACGTAGACCGTCCCGTCCCGCTCGGTGTCGTAGGTCCACAGGGCCGAGGAGCCGTTGCCGAAGGGGGCGTAGATGTTGCAGTAGCCGTCTTCGTCGACCTCGCCGTCGCAGTCGCTGTCCACGCCGTCGGGGGTGCTCTCGTCACCGTCTGGATTGACAGTGGCGTCGCTGTCGTCGCAGTCGTCGCCGCCGCAGTCGGCGTCCGTGTAGCCGTCACCGTCGGCGTCGGCGTCGTCCAGCGCACCGCTGCAGTCCTGATCGATGTCGTCCCCGCAGATCTCGGTGGCGTCGGGGTTGATGGTGTCGTCGCTGTCGTCGCAGTCGTCGCCACCGTACTCGGAGGAGATGAAGCCGTCCTGGTCGCAGTCGTAGTCGTCGTACGTCCCGCAGTCCGAGTCGACGTCGTCGTAGCAGGCGTCCTCGGCACCGGGGTAGACCGCCGCGTCGGTGTCGTCACAGTCGTTGCCGGTGTAGTCGGCGGAGTCGAAGCCGTCGGCGTCCTGGTCGTAGTCCGAGCCGCCGTCGCAGTCCTGGTCAATGTCGTCGTACCAGACCTCGGTGGCGCCGGGGTAGGCGTCGGCGTTGCTGTCGTCGCAGTCGTCGCCGGTGCACTGCTCGCCGTCGAAGCCGTCGCCGTCACAGTCGCACTCGTCGTCCTCGTCGCAGTTGTGGTCGACGAAGTCGCCGCACTCGTCCTCGGCGCCGGGGTTGAAGCTGACGTCGTTGTCGTCGCAGTCGTCGCCGCCCTGGGCTTCGCAGTCGTAGCCGTCACCGTCCTCGTCGGTGAGGTCGCCAGCAGAGCAGTCGTTGTCGATGCCGTCGCAAGCGATCTCCGCCGCGCTGGGATGGACCGCGTCGTCGTCGTCGTCGCAATCGCCTTCTTCGGG
>CAZHIK010000147.1:3082-12844 GCA_964532635.1 uncultured Enterobacterales bacterium | reverse complement strand
CCCCTGCGCCCCCGAGCCGAGGCCGACGCCACGGCCCTGCGGGACCCGCGCGCCGACGCGGCCAAGAAGGCCGCGGAGATCGAGGCCATGCAGCACGGCCTCGAGCAGCTGCGACCCCAGGCCGAGGCCGACGCCACCGCACTGAAGGAGGCCCTGGCCGCCGCGGCGTACAAGGCTGCGGAGCTCGCCGCGGCTCAGCAGGCCATGGCCGACCTGCGCCCGGCCGCGGAGGCCGCCGCCGCGGCCTCGCAGGATGCGCGCGCCGACGCGGCCAAGAAGGCCGCGGAGATCGAGGCCCTGCAGCTGGTGCTGGCTCAGGAACGCCGTGGGGCCGAGGCCGGGCAGGCCGAGCTGGTGGAGCTGCGGGCCAGCTCGGTGCGCTCCGGTGCCGAGCTGTCCATCGCGCAACAGCAGCTGGACCAGGCCAGGGGTGAGGTGGAGGCGCTGCGCCGCACCGTCGCCGACGCTGCGGAGGATGCCGCGGCCAAGGGCGCCCAGGTGGCCGCGCTGCAGTCCCAGATCGAGATGCTCGAGGGCCGCGCGGCGTCCACCGTGGCTCGGGCGGAGGCCCTGCGGGAGAAGCTCGAGGAGCAGGCTGCCGCCATCGCCCGCGCCGACGAGTCCCGCGGAACCCTGCAGGCACGCTTCGAGGCGGTCCAGGCCAGCCTGGCCGACACCCAGGCCGACATCGAGAAGAAGAACAGCGAGCTCGAGGCCGCCTGGGCGGAGCGCGAGCGGCTCGAGGCCATCATCGCCGACCTCAGGTCCAGCCGCAGGTAGGCGTCAGAGCCCCATGCGCGCTCTGTAGACGCCCCGGAGTTCGGCGCGCCCCACCCGCTCGAGCCAGGCCTCCACGGTCCGGGGTGGGAAGCCGTACCAGGCGATGCCGCCGCAGTGGGCGCAGGGCTCGTGGCGATCGAAGTGGCCCTGGATGTGGTCGAGGCGCAGGGCGTCCGCCTGGGCACCCTCCCACAGATCGCGGAAGCCGTGCTCGGCCAGGTTGCCCAGGGCGATGTGGCCGCCCACGTCCACGCAGCACATGGTGAGCTGGCCGTCGTGGCGGATCACCGGGGTCATCCATGCCCCAGGGCAGGGGCCTCGTGCCGTCTGGTGGCACTCGTCGTCGTGCTCCCAGGGACGGTCCTCCCACATCTCCACGGCGCAGGGGGCGCCCTTGCGAGGTCGCACCCCCTGCTCCCGGGTGGCACGGTCGTAGAGGCGATCGGCCGCAGCCTGGCCGGGGCCGCCCGCAGCGACGCTCAGCCTCTTGACCATGATCTCGTCGTAGCCCCGCCGCCCCCGGGGACCGCCCTGGCGGCAGGCCAGGAAGCGCTGCCAGTAGCGAACGAAGGCACCGACCTCGTGGGCGTTGTCGGCCTGAAGCACGAACTGCAGCTGGAGGTTGAGGCGCACGTCGTCGCCGGGGATGCGCGCCCTGCGGTCCACGAGGTGCCGGATGTTGCGCTTGACCCGGGCGAGGTGATCGGCCCCCTTGACGGCGCGGTAGGTGGCGTCGCTGACGGCGTCGAGGCTGAAGACGATCAGCAGGGGCAGCTCGCGGCTGGGGAGCCAGGCGTCCACCAGCGCGTCGATGCGCTCCGGATCGAGCAGCACGCCGTTGGTGTCCACGCGCAGGTACTGACAGCGACCCCGCAGGCGCGCCGCGGCGATGCCCACCAGTTCTGGCAGCTGTGGATGCAGGGCAGGGTCGCCCATCCACTGGAGGATGACGTGGTCGAAGCGGCAGTCGGACGCCTCGAGGTCGTCGAAGATCCGGCGGGACAGGTCGATGTCCATGAAGCCGCCGGGGATGCCATGGACGCGGCCTGGGCGGTCCACCTGAGGCAGGCACATGCCACAGGCCAGGTTGCACAGGTCGGTGGGCTCGACCTGCAGCACGCCGAAGCTGTCGAGGGCGACGTCCATGGTGGCTCCAGAGGCCTCGAACCCTAACCGCGATCGCTTGCCCCGGCGCCCCAGGCGTGTGACCTTCAGCACGGCCCCCTGCCTGATGCGAGGTCCCATGCGCCACGCCGCCCTCATCGCCGCCCTCTTCCTCGGCTCCGCGTTCGGCTCGGGCTGCAACAACGCCTGCCAGGCGCTGTGCGGTGAGATGTACGACTACGCCCTCGAGTGCGGCTACGACGTCACCAAGGATGAGCTCAAGGCTTGCCGCCAGGCCCAGTCCAACAACCAGACTCCGCGCTCCGAGCGTGCGCTCTGCCGCGATCACTACGACGACATGCGGGCGGAATGGAGCTGCGACGATCTCGCCGACTACTGGGACGACGATCCCGGCCTGCAGCAGAGCGAGGACACCGCGGTCGACTCGGCCTGGGTCTGGTAGAGCCCCACGCAGGGGGCCCTGTCGAGGAAGCCGGCACCGGGTTGACGTGTCCAGTGCTCGTGGAGGATGATTGACCCCTCCGAACGGCGGGCGTTAAGCTCACGCCGCTCGAACCTCGCCAACGCGCCCAGCGGCGCATCCCAGCCCCCCGGCTTTCCTTGGGCAACTTCGAACCCGAATCCTTCGGCAAGTACTACCTCGTCGACAAGATCGCCGTGGGCGGTATGGCCGAGATCTTCAAGGCCAAGTCCTTCGGCCACGGCGGCTTCGAGAAGCTGCTGGTCATCAAGCGCATCCTGCCTCACATCTCCGAGAAGGAAGAGTTCGTGGAGATGTTCGTGGACGAGGCCAAGGTCTCCGTGGCGCTGCAGCACGCCAACATCGTCCAGACCTACGACTTCGGCAAGTTCCAGGAGAACTGGTTCATCGCCATGGAGTGCGTCGAGGGCAAGGACGTCAAGGGCCTGCTCCGCAAGCTCGCCCAGCGCCGCCGGCTGCTGCCCATCGAGTTCGCCGTCTACGTGGCCCACGAGATCTCCAAGGGGCTGGACTATGCCCACCGGCGCGAGAACCTGCAGGGCCACGAGCTGGGCATCGTCCACCGCGACATGTCGCCCTCCAACGTGCTCATCAGCTACGAAGGCGAGGCCAAGATCGCCGACTTCGGCATCGCCAAGGCCACCACCAACGCCTACAACACCAAAGACGGCGTGCTCAAGGGCAAGTTCGAGTACATGAGCCCCGAGCAGGCGATGGGCATGTCCATCGACCGTCGCTCCGACATCTTCTCTTGCGGCATCATCCTCTACGAGTGCCTCACCGGCCGCAGGCTGTTCAAGACCGAGTCCGACGTCAAGACCCTCGAGACCATCAAGGCCTGCGACCTCGACCCGCCCTCGGCCCTCAACCCCAGCATCCCCGCCCGCCTCGACGAGATCGTCATGCGCGCGCTGGCCCGGAATCGCGAGGATCGCTACCAGGAAGCCCGCGAGCTCCAGAACGACCTGCTCGAGTTCCTCTACCCGGCCACCCCGGACCTCACCCGCCAGAGCTTTTCCCACTTCCTCAAGGAGCTCTTCTCCGAGGAGATCGGCGCCGAGCGTGCCCGCCTCGAGGCCGGCACCCGCGCGGCCATGGCCATCCACGAGCAGGAGCCCGATCTCGATCTCGAGCCCGAGTGGGAGGAGCAGCGCACCACCGCGTCCCACACCATGCCCAGCGTGGCCCCGGTCGTGCCGGCGGGCCCCCGCTGGCCCATCCTGGCGGCCATCGCCGGCGTGCTGGTGGTGGTGTTCATCGGGCTGGGCTGGGTGGCCTGGTCGCTGCTGTCGCAGTCCGGGCCTCAGCCCACCCAGGCCACCACGGGCCAGCTGCTGGTGCAGTCAAGCGTGCAAGCCGAGGTGCTCGTCGATGGCGAGCCGGTGGGATCGGGTCAGCAGGTCAGCGTCTCCGACCTCGCTCCGGGGGAGCACAGCCTGTTGCTGCGGGCCGATGGCTACCAGGAGTGGCAGGACCAGTTCCGCGTGGAAGCGGGGGAGAAGGTCCGTATCCCTGTGCGCCTGGTCGCCGAGCCGCCCGAAGTCGAGCCCGATCCGCCCACCGATCCCGACCCAACCCCGCGCGATCCGCCGGTCGACGCGCGGCCCGATCCCCCGGCCGATCCGCCCTCGGATCCGGTCGGGGACGATCCCGTGGCCGAAGCGGTGGCCGCCCCCGAGCTCCACTTCCGCTCCTCTCCCAGCGGTGCATCGGTGTTCATCGAGGGCTCCCTGGCCGGTCGCACGCCCTTCACCTGGACCCGCGGCAGCGCCGGAGCGAACCTCCGGGTGGAGTACCGGCTCGACGGTCACCACAGCTCCAACTTCTCCATCACGGTCCCCGAGGACGGCGAGTCCACCACCGAGAGCCACAGCCTGAAGGCCAAGGCCAAGGCGCCGGGCCACATCGCCGTGAACGTGTCCAAGGGCTGGGCCTACGTCTACATCGACGGCAAGAAGCTCGACACCACCACCCCCCTGGCCAACCACGAGATCCCCGCCGGCACCCACACCATCCGGGTGGTCAACGAGGCCCTGGGGATCGACGCCAGCCAGGATGTCACCGTCGAGGCCGGCGGCCGCACCGAGCGGGTCTTCTTCAAGGTGGACTAGCGGGTCTTCTTCGAGGTGGACCAGTCGCGATGGGCTAGGGAATCTCCACCACGATGGTGCCGTTGTCGTTGCTGCCGGGGCCGCCGTTCATGAGCGCCAGGGTGGTGGCGGTGGCTCCACCAGCGGCCAGCACACCGGCGCCGGCCCAGATGTACCAGCGGCTCTTACCGCCGCTTGCGCCCGGGCCTTCCACCACTTCCCACTTGGGCTCGGGGTTGAGCAGCAGCTCGGCCAGCAGGTCGTTGGCGGACACATCCAGCGACAGCACCGACGGGCTGATGCGATCGGAGCGCAGGTCGCCGGTGGGGGTGAGGTAGGCCGCCAGCGCCGGGGCGAGGTCGGCGGCGGCTTCGTAGGGATCGTCGCCGGGATCGGTGTGGAGGATCTTGGAGAACGTCCCGGTGTGGCGGGCGTACAGCTGCAGGCCCAGCTCGCCGGTGTCGTCGACGCCCGCCAGGAGGATGGCGTCGGTGTCGAGGTATTCGCCCAGGCTGCGGTACAGCTGCTCGGTCTGACGGGAGCGTCCACGCTCGGTGTCGTCAGCTCGGGCCAGGGCGCGATCGTCGAGGCCCACCCGGGCGGTGCCACGGCGATCGGGATCGATCTCGACGATGCCGAAGTTGCGGAAGCCGTCGGGCCCCACCACGGCCAGGAAGTGGCGGCCCACAGGGAGCTGCTCCACCACCATGGGGGTGACGCCGACCTGCCGGCCGTCGACGTAGACCTCGGCGCCAGGCAGGGGGGTGAGCACCTCGATGGAACCGTAGCCTTCGGAGAGCACCTCCTGGCGCACCTCGTCGTAGAAGTTCACGATCCGCGGGGCGTAGTTGATGGCGTCGAGCTCACGAGAGGGATCCATCAGCACCACGCGGCCGAAGGCTCGCCGGGCGGTGTCCTCGTCGCCCATCACGATGTGGGCGAAGCCCAGCAGCAGCAGGGCTTCGATCAGGGAGCGGTTCTCGGTGGTGTAGGCCATGGTGGCGTTGAAGGCCTTGACGGCGTCTTCGAGCACGGGGATGGCCTGGTCGGGGCTGGCGCGCTCGTAGAGCACCCGCCCCTCGTCGAGCAGAGCTCGGGCTTGGCCCAGGAAGGCGTCGCTGACGATGATCTCCTCGCGTCCGTCGATGCGTCTGGCGACCTCGTCGGGGGGCACCACCGTGACCCGCTCCCCCTCGGCCAGGGAGCGCTCGAGGACCGCGATGGCAGCGCGGGCCTGTTCGGCGTCGACGCCTTCGGCGTGCAGGCCCACCAGGGCCACTTCAGGCAGGGAGGCCGCGTGCAGGGAGCCGACCAGCAGCATCAGCGGCAGCGTGGACATGGGTGCCTCCGAGCGGGAACACCATCCTATAGCCTCCACGGACACAGCCCGCCCTCGGGCGACGGCTGCCGAGGACGGCGATTGAACCGCTCCTGGGCCCGTGATAGCAGAGGCGCCCCCCGAATTTCGTTGGAGGTCCCATGGCTGGCCACAGCAAGTGGGCGAACATCAAGCGCCGCAAGGGTGCGCAGGATGCCATCCGAGGCAAGCTGTTCACCAAGCTCATCCGAGAGATCACCACCGCCGCCCGCATGGGAGGCCCCGATCCCGACGCCAACCCTCGCCTGCGGTCCGCCATCGACAAGGCTCGCTCGAACTCCATGCCCCGCGACAACATCAAGCGGGCCATCGACAAGGGCGCCGGCAACCTCGAGGGCGTCGACTACGAAGAGATCCGCTTCGAGGGCTACGGCGCTGGCGGCGTGGCCGTCATCGTCGAGTGCCTCACCGACAACCGCAACCGCGCCACCGGCGATGTGCGCCACGCCTTCTCGAAGAACAACGGCAACCTCGGGACCACGGGCTGCGTGGGCTACATGTTCAACAAGAAGGGCGTCATCCGCGTACCCGTCGAAGGCGTGGACGAGGACGAGCTGATGATGGCCGCCCTCGATGCCGGCGCCGAAGACGTCACCAACGAAGAAGACGTCTTCGAGGTCATCACCGACTTCCCCGACTTCGACTCCTGCCTGGCGGCCATCAAGGAAGCCGGCTTCGAGCCCAGTGAGTCCGAGGCCACCTGGATCGCCGACACCGACGCTCCGGTCGAGGGCAAGCAGGCCAGGGCCGTGCTCAAGATGGTCGACATGCTCGAAGACCTCGACGACGTCCAGAACGTCTACACCAACGCCGACATCGACGACGCCACACTCGCCGAGCTCGGCTAGCTCGGCCCGCCCATGGTGGTGCTCGGTATCGATCCCGGCAGCCGGGTCACCGGCTGGGGTGTCGTCTCGCGTGAGCGTGGCCGCTACCGCTATGTGGCCTCCGGTGCCATCAAGACCAAGCGGGGCTCGGAGCTCTCCGAGCGGCTGCTGGTGATCCACCGCGAGCTGGTAGAGGTCATCGAACACCACCCGGTGGACGAAGCCGCCATCGAGTCCATCTTCAGGCACCGCTCTTCCGAGAGCGCGCTACGCCTGGGCCACGGGCGTGGCGTGGCGGTGCTGGCCCTCGCCCAGGCCGGGCTGCCCATCCACGAGTACGGCACCACCCACATCAAGAAGGCTGTCACCGGCTACGGCAGAGCCGACAAGGATCAGCTGGCCAGGGTAGTGTCCATGCTGCTGGGCCAGCCCATCCAGGGTCCGGCCGACGTGACCGATGCTCTGGCTGTGGCCATCACCCACCTGGCCCAGGCCCGTCCCGTGGTGGTCGGGCCCCGAGGAGGCTCACGATGATCGCGCGAATCTCAGGCCTGGTCGTGGAGATCGAGGACTTCTTCGTGGTCGTGGACACCGGGGGTGTCGGCTACCTGGTAGCGGTCCCCACCCCCCTGGCCGAGCGGCTCGAGCTGGGCGACGAGGTCACCCTCCGAGTCCACACCGTCGTCAAGGACGGTGCCATCGAGCTGTTCGGCTTCGAGGACAGCCGCCAGCGCGGGGCCTTCGAGCTGCTGATCAGCGTCAACGGCGTGGGTCCCAAGACCGCGCGCACGGCGCTGTCCCAGCTCACGGTCCAGGAGCTGGCCCTCGCCATCGCCCAGGAAGACATCCGGGCCCTCACCCGGGTCACGGGTCTGGGCAAGAAGAGCGCTCAGCGGATCGTGCTCGACCTGGCTGGCAAGCTCACGCCGGAGTTCGTCCCCGTCGGAGTGGGCAAGGTCGCCAAAGCCGCGCCGCCCAAGCCCAAGGACCAGCTCCCCCTCGCCCTGGCTCAGCTTGGCTACAAGCGCACCGAGATCGACAAAGCCATGGCATCGCTCTCCGCGCAGGGCAAGGGCGAGGCGCCCCTCGACGAGCGCATCCGGCTAAGCCTGAAGCACCTGAGCGGAGGCTGAGCACGTGTCTCGTATCTTCGACCCCACCGAGCTCGAGCAGGCCGATCCGGCCCTGCGTCCTCGCAACCTGGACGAGTACGTCGGCCAGGATCGCATCGTCGAGAACCTGCGTGTGTACATGCGGGCGGCGGTGCAGCGGGGTGAAGCCATGGATCACGTGCTGCTGGCGGGCCCTCCGGGCCTGGGCAAGACCAGCCTGGCCTACATCATCGCCGAGGAGCTGGGCACCGAGATCCGCACCGCCTCCGGCCCCACCATCGAGCGGGGCGGCGACCTCGCGGCGATCCTCACCAGCCTACAGCCCCGGGATGTGCTCTTCATCGACGAGATCCACCGCCTCAACCGAGCGGTGGAAGAGATCCTCTACCCAGCCATGGAGGACTTCCTGCTCGACATCGTGCTCGGCCAGGGCCCCTCGGCTCAGAGCGTCAAGGTCCAGGTCGCGCCCTTCACCCTGGTGGGAGCCACCACTCGCTCGGGGCTGCTCACCCCGCCCCTGCGGGCGCGCTTCGGGATCCAGTGCACCCTGGACTTCTACGCCCCTTCGGAGCTCGAGCAGATCCTGCTGCGCTCCGCCGAGCGCATGGGCATCGAGATCACCGAGCGCGGCGCCTCCGAGCTGGCTACCCGCTCCCGGGGCACGCCCCGCATCGCCAACCGGCTGCTGCGCCGCGTGCGCGACTTCGCCCAGATCCAGGGCACCGGCGCTGTGGATCTGGACATCACCCGGGTCGCGCTCGAGCGCCTAGAGGTGGATCCGCGCGGGCTGGACAAGATGGACCGTCGCATCCTCGATACCATCTTCAACAAGTTCGACGGCGGTCCTGTGGGCGTCGACAACCTGGCCGCCGCCATCGGTGAAGAGCGCGACACCATCGAAGAGGTCTACGAGCCCTACCTGATCCGCGAGGGCTACCTGCAGCGCACCCCCCGAGGCCGCATCCTCACCCGCAAGGGGCGTGAGCACATGGGGCTGCCCATCGACGGCCAGGGAGAGCTGTTCTGATGGCAGCCTGGCTGCTGCTGCTGGCGGTGGCCGGTGCAGGGGAGATCCCCCCGGCGCCAACCCTCGAGGTCACCGAGCTGCAGCTCGGTGAGCACCGGGTGCTGGTGGAGGTGGCCGACACCCTCGATGCTCGCGGCCGGGGGCTGATGCACCGCAGCTTCCTCGGGGCCGACCAGGGGATGCTCTTTGTCTACCCGGAAGCCCGCCCTCGATCGTTCTGGATGGCCAACACCTTCATCCCGCTCTCCATCGCCTTCATCGACGCCTCGGGCATGATCGTCGCCATCCGCGACATGCAGCCCTTGGACCGGGAACACACCTTCTCCGGTCTCGCCGCCCAGTACGCCCTCGAGGTCAACCAGGGCTGGTTCGCCCAGCACGACATCCGGCCGGGCACCAAGGTCCAGGGCCTGCCCGGTCCATCGAGCGAGTAGGGCGTGCGTCAGCAGTCCACCATCGGCAGGATCATCACCGTGCAGGGCCCGGGCCTGCACAGCGGCGAGTCCGCCCGGATCAGCATCGAGCCCGCTCCCCCCGGCCACGGCCGGATCTTCCAGAGGGGCGATCTGGCCGATCCGGTTCCCATCCCCGCGCGGGTGGAGCAGGTCAGCGACAGTCGCCTGTGCACCACTCTGGGCGTGGGAGAGCAGCAGGTGCGCACCGTGGAGCACCTGCTGGCCGCCTTGAGCGGCCTCTGCATCGACAACGTGCTCGTGCGCATCTGGGGCCCCGAGATCCCGGGGGTGGACGGCTCGGCTAGGCCCTGGGTGCGGCTGCTGCTCGGAGCGGGCCGTGTACGCCAGAAGCCGCAGTGCGTGGCCTTGCGCCCGGTGGCCACGGTGGAGATCATCGATGGACCGCGACGGGCGGTCTGTACCCCGGCCGACGGGCTCGAGATCGACGCTTCCATCGACTTCGACCACCCCATGCTGCGGCAGCGGC
>CAZHIK010000147.1:0-3072 GCA_964532635.1 uncultured Enterobacterales bacterium | reverse complement strand
GTCCCACGCCTTCGATGAAGAGCTGGCCTGGGCCCGCACCTTCGCCCTCCAGGAGCAGGTCGAGGCCATGCGGGCTGCTGGGCTGGCTCGGGGTGGCAGCCTGGAAAACGCTGTGGTGCTGGGTCCTGCGGGTGTCGTCAACCCTGGTGGCCTCCGAGGCCTGGACGAGCCACTGCGCCACAAGATCCTCGATCTGGTGGGGGACCTGGCCCTGCTGGGACATCCGCTGCTCGCACGTGTGCGCATCGAGCAGCCCGGCCACGCCTTCAACCACGCCCTGGTGCGCGCGCTGCTCGAGCGCTGCGAGGAGGTCTCCGAGCTGTGAGCCTGCGACGAGCCCGCGCCCTGGTGGGGCCTCCGCTGCCCAAGCCCTCCGGCCAGCCCCCCTGGGCCTGCGCCGATCTGGAGCCCTGGGCCGGCCGAGCCTTCACCCTCCCCATGGGCGATCCGCGGCTCCAGTCTCTGTTTGCGGGAGACGTGCCCAGCAGCCGCCCGCTCCACAACCTCATCGGCGCAGCGGGCCTGTGGGAGCACGATCCCGAGTGGATGGACTGGCTCGATCCCGAGAGCCCGGCCCACGACCAGAAGCTCTTGGAGCGTGAACTCTACCTGCACCACTGGGGCCAACACTTCGAGGGCGCCCGGCGGGTGCTGGATCTCGGTGCCGGTGCGGGGCGCTTCACCCAGTGGCTCCTGGCCCACGATCGCGAGGTCGAGGCCGTCGATCCCGATCTGCGCAGTCTGTGGCGGATCCTGGCGCACTGCTCCGGGGGGCCCGGTCGCCTCGACCTGCACTGGAGTACCGGAGAGTGCCTGCCGAAGCTGGCGCCGGTGGACCTGGCCCTGGCGGTCGAGGTGCTCAACTACGTCGAAGACCCCGCCGCGGTGGTGTCCAACATCGCTCGGGCGCTGAAGCCCGGGGGCGTGCTGCTGCTGTCGGTCGAGGCCAAGTACGGCTGGGCGGCGTCCCTGAATGCGGGTGCGGGGTCGCTGGCTGCGCTGTTCGACGACGAGCCTGTCTTCCTCGACTGCGACCGCTTCGTGCGCACCTATGGGGACCAGGATCTGAGGGATCTGCTCGTGGGCTGGGAGATCCTGGAGATCGTGCCGACCCACTACGCGACCTCGGGGCCCTTCGAGACGGCGGCAGGGGCCAACACCATCGAGGAGCTGCTGCCGTGGGAGAAGAGGTGTCGTGAGCACCCGCTGACGGCGCCTTGGAACCGGGCTTGGACGGTGAGTGCGCGGAGGGTGACCTAGGCGGCTCACACTTTCGCAGGGGCTTGCGAAAGTGTGGATTGTGTTCGTGTTCGTGTTCGTGAAGGGCCAGGTCAACCTCCCGCGCACATTCACCACCACCCAGAGCTGACAGCTGATAGCTGACTGCTGAGAGCTCCGAATGCGCATCGCCATCGTCCAGCCCCCGCGCCGCTACTGGCCCTACATCAGCGAGGGGGACAACTACATGCTTCCCCAGGCCATGCCGGCGCTGGGGGCGGTGCTGCGGGCTGCGGGCCATGAGGTGTTCCTGGTGGACTGCCTGCCCGTCCACATGGGCTGGCGATCCCTGGCGGAGCACCTGAAGACGCTGGACCCCGACGTGGTTGGCTGTGGCGAGAACCATGCCCTGTACGCCTCCGAGGCCTTGCGCTTCTTCCGGCTGTGCCGCGAGGTCATCCCGCGGGCGGTGCGGGTGGCCGGTGGGGCCCACTTCACCAACCTGTGGCATCGCTACATCGGACTGCCCGCCGGCATGGAGCACCCCCAGGGGCTCGAGCAGGCGCCCGGTGCCCTCGAGGGCGACATCGACGTCTGTGTCATCGGGGAAGGGGAGCTGACCTTCCGGGAGCTCTGCGAGGAGCTGGGCCAGCCACGGCCCGATCTGTCGAAGGTGGCGGGCATCGTGTATCGCCAGGGAGACGAGGTCTTCCGCACCGCGGCGCGGCCCCTGATCCACGATCTCGATGAGCTGCCGCTGCCCGCCTACGACATGGTGCCCATGTCGCTGTACGGCACCAGCCGCTACCTGTTCAGCCCCCAGGCCACCACCATCCACCACAGCCGGGGCTGCTCGTCCCAGTGCAGCTTCTGCGCCTGGTGGACCACCATGGCCGATCGCTCCTACGACGCCGCGGGTCGCCCGGTGTTGAAGGCCCGCTGGCGTACCAAGGGCCCCGAGCGCAGCTTCGAGGAGCTGGAGCTGCTGTCCCGGCGCTACGACCGCCAGGCCTTCGTGTGGGTCGACGAGAGCTGGAACATCTCACCCGAGTGGTCCGACCGCTTCGCCGACCTGGTGCTGGCCTCGGATCTCCAGCCCCGCTGGATGGCCTTCTTCCGGGCCGATGGGGTGGTGCGGGATGAGAAGCTGGGGATCCTCGAGAAGCTCGTCGCCGCCGGGCTGCGACACGTGCTCATCGGTGTCGAGCGCGCCGAGGACTCCACGCTGTTGGACATGAACAAGCGCTTCTACCAGGGCGGGGTGGCCGAGCGGGCGCTGCGCATCTTCAAGCAGCGCTACCCCCAGGTCTTCCTGCAAGGCACCTTCATCGTCGGTGTGAAGGACGAGGATCCCCAGAGCCTCGAGCGCCAGGCCGAGCTGGCCCGGCGCATCGACATCGACTTCCCGGCGTTCCACCCCATCACCCCGGTGCCGGGTACCCCCGTCTACGACCAGGCCATCCGCGACGGCAGGATCACCGAGGCCATGTTCGATGAGTTCGACTGGCTCACCCCGGTGCTCGACTCGGACTTCATGACCCGCGACGAGATCGCCGAGGCCATGCACCGCATGAACCGCACCTTCGTCAACCCCCGCTGGCTGGCCAAGGGCTTGTTCTCGCGCTCACGCTACAAGCGTGACATGTACACCTGGTTCCTCATCGTCTCCACCCGCATGGGCTGGGACGTGCTGCGCAAGCGGCTCAACCCGTTGCGCGCGGAGCACTACCAGCAGCTGGTCACCCCGGACTGGTACGAGGGCTAGGAGCCCTACGGCCACCCGCAGTACCCGCCCACGACGCGGATAGCGCGCCGAACGCGAGGGCTCATCGCTGACCCTGGACGTATGGCGCG
>CAZHIK010000146.1:0-12847 GCA_964532635.1 uncultured Enterobacterales bacterium | reverse complement strand
GGTGCCATCGGTGTCCTGGCCGACGCCCTGGCAGCCTTCCAGGGCACACTGGTGGTGGCCACCCACGACCGCTACCTCGTAGAGCGGGTCGCCACCTGCGTGGCCTGGGTGGGCGGCGGCGCCATCGAGATCCACAGCGGCACCCACGCTTCCCTCTTCGAGCCCACTCGCCTCCGAGCCGACGAGGCAGGGCGAGAGCGAGCGGTGCAGGGCGCGACCGCCCACGCCGATCGCAAGCGCCTGGCCCGAGAGCGAGACCGCAAGCAGCGGCGCATCGTCGCGATCCAGGAGGAGATCGAGCGCGCCGAGAAGCGCATCGAGGAGCTGGACGAGTCCATGGTGGCCGCGGCCACCGACTTCGCTGCGCTGCGCTCCATGAGCGACGAGCGTCAGGCCCTCGAGGCCACGATCACGACCCGATACGAGGAGTGGGAAGCCCTCGAGGCCGGGCTCGATGAGGAGCCCTCCCTGTGAGGGGGCTCCCGAGGCGTTATCGGGCCGCCATGCTCAACCCGTTCATGGTGCTGTTGCTGGGCTGTCCCACCGAGCTTCCACAGCGCGCGGACGTGCCCGCGGTGTCACTGGCCAGGCACGCCGACACCCTGGTCTCTGTCGAGCTGCCCAAGACCAATCACCCCGACGGTGTACCCACCCCCGAAGCAGCCGTGATCCGGGTACCCCTCGAGCGCATCTGGGGCGAGGATGGTCTCGAGCAGTACCAGGTACCACTCCCGGTGGGCCAGGTGTTCTACGGCCACAGCCTGCGGGTCGCTCCAGCGGGGATGGAGCTGCTCGGCCCCGATGGAGAGCCCCTGCGCTACGAGGCGGTGCGCACCGCCCGACCGGAGGAGACCACCTGGCGAGTGCGCGACGGCCTGCTCCAGCTGCGCGTCGCCCGCGGGAGCGCCCCCCCCCCACCGGGCGCGCTCCAGCTCCGCTACCCGCGAGCGTCCGAGTGGCAGCGGGACATCGATCCCGGCACCTCGAGCCTCGAAGGCGCGGACTACGCGCTGCGGGCCATCAGCTTGGACGACGACGTACACCACGGCCTGCTCCTGCCCGCGCCGGGGCTGGCCCGCTGGCGGATCACCGTTCCCACTGGTGGCGTGCTCGACATGGACGCACGAATCCTGCCCCATGCCGTCGACCAGGGCGAGCGCTCCGATGGTGCGCGGCTGGCGGTCCGAGTTCACGCCGATGGCGAGGTGAACGAGCTCCTGGATCGTGCGGTCACACCGGACGACTGGAAGACGCTGCGGGTGGATCTGGACCGCTGGGCAGGACGCAACGTCGAGATCGAGCTGAGCAGTCATCCCGGCGACAGCCCCGATCTCGACTACGTGTTCGTTGCCAACCCCACCGTCTTCCAGCCCTGCCGCCAGCCCCGCCAGGTGGTGCTGGTCTTCGTGGACACCCTCAGGAGGGACCACTTGGGGCTGCACGGCTACGACAGACCGACCAGCCCCGAGATCGACGCCTGGGCCCGCGCTGCGGTGGTCTTCGACGACGCCCGCGCCACCTCCTCGTGGACCCTGCCCTCGGCCCGCGCCCTGCTCACAGGGATGCCTCAGGGTGCCTGGGGCGAGGTGCCCACCCTCCAGGCGCGCCTGGCCGATGCGGGCTTCAGCACCGCCGCCTACGTGGCCAACGCCTTCCTGACCCCGAGCTTCGACATGGGCAGGGACTGGGCGACCTACAGCTACGACCTCCTCGCTCCAGCGGACGAGCAGATCGACCGTGGCCTGGAGTTCCTCGATCGCCACGCCGACCGCGACGCCATGGTGATGATCCAGCTGATGGATCCCCACATGCCCTACAGCGAGCCCCAGGCCTACCGGGAGCGCTGGGCGGGGGCGATGCCCAAGGGGCTGGAGGGCAAGATCAACCGGCGCGGCCTGCGCGACATGAAGATGAGCGCCGAGCGCCGCGAGGCGGTGCGACGCTACCTGGTGGCCCGCTACGACCAGAACCTGCTGTTCGTGGACAGCGAGCTGGGCCGGCTGTTCGACAAGCTGCGGGACGACGCGGTGGTGGTGCTGTTCTCCGACCACGGCGAGGAGTTCTTCGAGCACGGCAGCATCGAGCACGGCCACACCCTCTACGACGAACTGCTGCGTGTACCGCTGGTGATCCGGGCCCCGGGGCTGGCGCCGACGCGGGTGGACACCCCGGTGTCGCTACTGGATCTGTCCCCCACCGTGCTGGACCTGCTCGACATCCCGGTCGAGGAGCCACTGCTGGGTCGCACGCTGCTGCCGCTGGCCGCCGGAGACGACCAGGCCCGCAGCGAGCTGGCCGCGCGGCCGCTGTTCTTCGGCGGCCTGCTCTACGGCGACGAGGCCTGGGGGGTGCGATCGCCCGTGGGCCTCAAATGGATCAGCCGTGGTGGCGAGCAGGAGCTGTTCGACCTGGTCTCGGACCCGGGCGAGGAGGCGGACCAGGCCCGGAAGGCTGGGGTCGACCTGACCCGCTTCCCTCCCCTGCTGGCCGAGGCCCTGCAGCGGGAGGTGGTGCCGCTGTGGCGCATCACCGGTCGCGGCTCGGGGCGACTGGTCCGTGACTTCGACGGTCGGGTCGAGCTACACCACCCCCAGGGCTTGCTGCGGGCTTGGCATCCCATCAGCCTCACCGGCGACATGGCCCACCCCGAGCTCGAAGGTGAGCGGGTCACCGTCCGCACCAGCGAGGGCTACCAGGTGCCGCGGGAGGTGTTCGTCCATCCGGCTGGGGACGCGCTGGACATCGAGGAGCTCGAGCTCACGGTGGCCAGTGGTGAAGACAGCTGGGTCCAGCAACGCTCGGCGCGGCGACGCGAACCCAGCCTGTCCCGCGCCGAGCGCCAGACCCTGGTGGTGGCCGGTGACGAGGACACCCGCTTCCGCGTGGTGCTCCACCAGGCGCCCCTACCCTGGTCCGGGGACTCGGAGATCCGCGCCGCTGGCGGTGCCATCGACGATCACCTGAAGGCCCTGGGCTACATCGACGAGTGAGCCGCTCTGCGCTTGTGCGCGGGCCCGCGCCGCTCTATGCTGAGGCCGCCGCCTCCACCGGGAGGCAACAGGAGGTCTCATGAGATGGCTCGTGCTCTGCACCGCGCTCGGCCTGGTGGCCTGCGGTGATCCCGACGACTCCGACAAGGACGACACCGCGGCCGAAGACCTGGATCCCACCGGCGACGAGGACGGTGACGGCCACAACAACGGCGACGAGCAGGCGGCGGGCTCGGATCCCTTCGACGCCGCCGACGTGCCCTACGCGGGTGGCTGGCGCAAGGGCATCGAGTGCAACGACGACGTGGAGGCCACCGGCAACGAGGTCGGGCAGGTAGCCTTCGACTTCCAGCTCGAGGACCAGTACGGTGACATGGTCTCGCTACACGACTTCTGCGATCGCGTGGTGCTGGTCGAGTTCGCCGGCTTCTCGTGAAGCGGCTGCGCAGGCAACGCTCCAGGTCTGGAGTGGACGTTCCAGGAGTACGGTCCCGACGGCTTCATCCCGCTGATGGTCATGTACGACACCTCCTCGTCGGAGGCCGCCACCTACGCCAACGAGAAGAACCTCACCTTCCCCATCCTCTCGGACACCAACCGCGAGGTCTTTGGGCGGTGGGATCCCGACACCACGGTGCCCAGCTCCACCATCATCGACCGCGGCGTCGTGGTCGCCGAGATCGGCACCGCCTGGTACCAGTCGCTGATCGAGAGCTACGTCTACGACGAGTGACCACTGGTCGGCCAGCGGGCAACGCTAGCCTGGCCAGCGGGCAGCGCTAGATGGACGATCCCAGGAACAGGTAGGCTGCGCCCGAGGAGCTCCCGGCGGTGTCCTCGAAGGGAGCACCGAGCACGATGTCGATGGCCCCGTCGCCGTCGACGTCACCGTCACCGGCCACCGCGATGCCCAGCTTGTCGCCGGCGCTGCTGCCCCAGACCACCAGGTCCGAGATCTCGTCGAGGTCGAAGGTTCCGGTGAGCGGCCCCTGCAGCATGTAGACGGTGCCGCTCGAGGATCCGGAGATGTCGCCGCCTTCGGCGCCCAGCAGGAAGTCGTCCATGCCGTCGACATCGAAGTCACCGATGCCGGCGACCGAGCTGCCTACCAGCTCGTTGGCCGCGGAGCCCAGCAGCTTGGCGTCCGCGCTGGCCAGGCTGACGGTCCCGGACACCCCACCAAGCACCAGGTAGGCCGCTCCCGCGGTAGCGCCGCCGGAGTCTTCGTAGCGGGAGGTGACCAAGACGTCTTCGAGGCCATCGCCGTCGGTGTCGCCCACGCCGTCGACCGCGTAGCCGGCGTAGTCCCAGGTGTGCTCACCGGTGAGCTTGACGTCGGCCACGGTGCCGATGTCGCCGCTGACGGTAGGCCCGAAGACGATGTAGGCCGCGCCTGCCTGGGTGCCGCCCGAAGACTCACCCGTGGCACCCACGATGAGGTCGTCCATGCCGTCGCCGTCGGTGTCTCCAGCGCCGGCCACGCAGTAGCCCGCCTCGTCGCCCGCAGCCTCACCCGTGAGTACGACATCCACATAGGACAGCAAGCCGCCAGCGGTGACGGGGCCGTAGATCACGTAGGCCTCCCCAGCCTCGCTGGAGGCGCCGTAGCCGCCTACCACGACGTCGTCGTAGCCGTCGGCGTCGAGGTCTCCGGCTCCCGAGACCGAGGATCCGCCCAGGGCGTCCGCGCTGGTGCCCCCGAACTCCCAGCCCACCGTGGAGATGGAGCCGCTGCCGGAGACCGGCCCATGGACCACGTAGGCAGCGCCCGCATCGTCGCCGAAGATCGACACTCCCGGTGCGCCCACGACGAGGTCGCCGACGCCGTCTGCGTCGATGTCCCCAGCGAAGGACAGGGACCATCCCAGCAGGGAGTCGGCGTCGCTGTAGAAGGCGCCGACCGCCGAGGTTTTCAGGTCCACGGTGGTGCCACTGGGCTGGCTCGCGATGTACAGAGCACCGGTGGAGCTGCCGCCGAGGTCCGAGTAGGGTGCGCCCACGGCCACGTCGCCGAAGCCATCACCGGTGATGTCGCTGCCCAGCCCCACGGCGCGCCCGGCTTCATCGCCCTGTTCGCCGATGAGCATGGTGTCGGCGTCGGAATCGTAGAGCCGATGCTGGATGACGAGGGTGTCGCTGTCGATGCTGGTGCCGGGATCGTCACCGTCCCAGGCGGTGACCTGGCAGTACAGCTCGGTGCCCACGTGCAGGCCTGTCAGATCGAGGGTGGCGCTGGTGCCCACGGCCACCCCGTTGCCATACCAGGTGTAGAGGTAACCGGCGGCATCGCCGTCGTCGTCGGACCAGCCCGAGGGGTAGACCGTCAGCGAACCACCGAGGCTGGCCTCGTCGTCGCTGAGGGTGACAGCCGTGAAGGTGGGCGGGGTGTTGGCCACGGTGACCAGTCCGCTGCTGACGGTCAGGCCACTGTCGGTGCCGTCACTGGGGGTGACCTGGAGCTCGAGCTGATCGTGCTTGGTGGTGGCCGAGCTGGACAGCTCCGAGGTGATGGCCCGCAGGCTGCCGTTCAGGTACCACGCGTAGTCCAGAGCGACGGTATCCCCGTCATCGTCGCTGCCTCCCACCACCGAGGCCGTGAGCGTGTCGGTGGTTGTGGGCGGATCGGGACTGATGGAGACACTGTCGACCACCGGCAGCGAGTTCAGCACGGTGAGGGTGCTGGAGCTGGTGGTGGGACCGTCGTCCTCGCCGTCGGTGGTCTCGACCGTGCACGAGACGGTGTCGCCACGGTCGAAGTTGTCGCCGTCGAGGGTCTCGCCGGTGGCGACCGCCGAACCGGAGACCGTCCAGGTGATGGTGGTGGTGACATCGTCGCCGTCGACGTCGTCGAGCCCGTCGACCTCACAGGTGGCGGTGGATGACTCGTACAACTCGGTGGGCGAGATCGACACCCCGGACAGGCTGGGAGGCGAGTTCGAGATGGTAACCGCGTCGGTGGTGACCGGCGTGCCACTGTCGATGCCATCGGTGGGACGGATCTCGACGTAGACCTCCTGGTGCTTGTCGAAGTAGCTGCCGCTCAGGGTGGTGACGCTGCCCTCGAGCTCGAGCGTGTCGTCGACGTACCAGGCGTAGACCACGGTCACGCTGTCGCGATCAGCGTCGTCGAAGCTCGCCTCGACCCGCAGGATGTCGTCCTCGTAGGCCGGATCGGGGCCGAGGTCGTAGCTGGTGACGGTGGGTGCGCTGTTGAGGATGGAGACCGAAGCGACGGCGGGCTCGCCCTCGAGATCGCCATCGCTCGGTGTGACGGTGACCTCCCAGAGCTGGTAGCGACTGGTCTCGGAGGCGAGGATGGTCCCCGTGCTGTTGCCCGTGGGCTGACCGTCACGGGTCCAGGACCAGTCCAGGCTGACCGCGTCGTCGTCGGGATCGCTGGCCTGGGCCGTGACCTCGATGTCGTCGGCGGAGTACGGCTCTTCGGGGGACACCGTGAGGGTGACCGAGGGCGCAGAGTTGCCGATGGTGACCTGGGCACCGATGGCAGGTCCGTCGGCCTTGCCATCGCTGGCCACCACCTCCACCCGCCACAGTTCATCCTTGGCGGTGTACTCCGCAGAGAGGGTCGGGCCGATGTCCCGACCGACCAGCTCGCCCTCGCGGTACCACAGGTAGGTGTAGTCGAGGCCCTTGCCCTCGGGATCGAAGGCGTCTGTGTCGATGGTGACCACCAGATCGTCGCTGGTGGTGGGCGAGGCGGGCGAGAGGGCGATGATGGCGGGGCCGGGGGCGAGGTTGCCACAGGCCACCAGGCCCAGGGAGAACACGGAGAGGACGGGGATACGCAGCATGGCTCTCACTCCTCCTCGGCGTTGGAGGGTTCGGGCACGGGCAGGTCGGGCAGGGTCAGCTGCGGGCCCGCCACGGTCTCGATGGACCAGAGATCCCAGTCTTCGACGGGCTTCTTCAGCTGACGACCGCGACCGAAGAGCACGATGGACACCCCGGCCCCTGCCGCGGTGAGTCCCAGGCCGCCGAGGCTGATGGCGCCGGTGGTGCGCATGCTCTGCTGAAGGCCGACCTTGACCTCGTAGAGGTCCCAGGCGGTCTGGCCGTCGTCATCGGCCAGGGCCGCGTCGAGGGCGTTTTCCTTGCGCTGCAAGTCGGCTCGGGAGCCCAGGTAGGAGGCCCCGGCCACCGCCGTGGCCGCCGCAGCCGCCAAGGTGGCTCCGCCGGAGGCCAAGGACAGCTTCATGGGCTTGGGGACTTCCTGGGAGGCGGCCAGGCGCTGCTCCCAGTCCTGACGCGCCGACTTGACCTGGGCCGCCTGGGACATGGTCTCCCACAGGATCGCCAGGGTGCTGGTCTCGCCGGGCAGCGGTGAGAAGCGCATGGTGGCTCGGCCCAGGACCGGGTGGTCCATGGCCAGCTCGTAGTCTCCAGGGATCAGGCCCTCGAGGCGCAGCGGTCCGGAGATACCCACGCCGTGCTGCACCGCGTCGACGTCGTCGCGGGCGGTGCCAGGCTTGCTGAGGGCGGCGCCCTCGGGGGCGGTGACGAAGCTCAGGGTGGTGCCCGCGGGCAGGCCCTCGAGCACCATGGCGCCAGGCATCTGGTCCTTGACCGCGAGCTGCTCGGTGGCCCCGTCCGCCAGCTCGATGGCGAGGGTGCGCACGCCGCTGGGACCGTCCAGCTCGACCTCGAGGGAGCCCGCCGTGACGGCCAGCTCGCCGGCTTCTCGGGGGCTGTGCTCGGTGGCGGGATCCCTGACAGTGACGCGGATGGCGTCGGGGTAGTCGGTGAGCACGAGAGTGGCGGTGCCCAGGTACTCGAGCTTCGCGCTGGCGTCGCCCCGCGTGCCGGCCTCGAGGGGCGGGACGGGCACCACCGCGGTGGGGTAGCCGGGGCCGCTGACCCGCAGGGTGACGGGGACACCGGCGGGCACATCGTCGAAGGTCCAGCGCCCGCGGGACTCTCCGCTGGGCCCAAAAGGTTCGGCCTCGTCGGTGTCGACAGTGAGCTCGAGGGGCACGCCGTACCTGGCCCCCGAGACCTTGACCCGCAGGCTGGCCATCTCGCCCTCGAGCTTGGCCACCAGCGCAACGATGCGCTTGTCCTCGTCGCCAGCATCACGGGCGGCGCGGAAGGCGTGCAAGGCGGTGCGGCGATCACCGGCCTTCATGGCGGCCACGCCCACCTCGCGGTGCGGCATGTAGCGCTCCTTGGCCGCGGCCTGCCTGGCTTCTTCGGCAAGGATGCGCCGCTGCTCCTCGGCCGCTCGCTCCCGCTCTTCCTGAGCGAACCGGGCTTCCTCCTCGAGCTGGCGCTCGAAGTCGATGCGGTCCTGCTCAGCCTGCTTCTCGGCCTCGATGCGGGCTTTTTCGGCCTCGCGGGCGGCGACGACGTCCTCCGCCCAGACCAGCGCGACCTCTTCGGTCTCCCAGTCCACCACCATCTTGCCCTTGGTCTGTCCGGAGACCAGCAAACCGTAGCGCACGCTGGCCACCTGCCAATCCTCGCGCTTGAACTCCAGGGGATGTCGGCCATCGTCGAGCTCGAGGACGATGGGCGTGGAGCCCAGCTGCGAGCCGTCCACATACACGAGCAGAGAGCCCTCGGCCGCCTCGATCTTGAGGGTGGCGGCCTGCAGGGCCCCGAACAGGATCAAGAGCCAGAGCATGTTCTCTCCTCGGACGCCGAGACCTCACCCGCGCCACGGGAGAGGGCCGGCGCAAACCCCCCGGGGGTACTAGTCGTCGTCTTCCATGATGATGACGCGCTCGGGGCGCTTCCAGAGCCGCGCGCCCTTGCCCGGGTGGGCCTGATGGGCGCCGGGGGAGTAGCGCTGGGGATCCGCGCGGCGAAGCTGGCCGACCATGCGCTTGGGCACCTCGTCGGAGAAGGCTTCTTCGACCATGCCGGACCAGACCACGGTGCCGTAGCGAGCGTCCACCAGCCGGAGCATCAGCACGATGTTGGCGTAGCGCTTGGTGACCTTCTTGTAGTGGTCTTCGCGGATGCCGACGTCCACGATGCGGTACTCGAGGATCTTGGTGGCGGTGAGCACGTCGTTGGTGATGGTGGGCGGCGGCGGGGGGTCGATCTCGATGAGGAGGTCGTCGCCGCCTTCGGGGCCGGAGTCGAGAAGGTCGGTGCCTTCGGGCACCTCGACATAGCCTTCGCCATCGACCAGGTAGCGGGAGCCGGGCACGTAGCGACGGGCGCCCATCAGCTCGGCATCGACCGTCATCTGCATCCCAGCGTCGCGGGAGTAGCCGGTGACACCGTAGTCCAGGCGGTCGCCCGAGCCTTCCTGAGCCACCCAGCGCAGGGCGTCGGAGTCGCGCTCCACCACGGTGATGCCCTTGCTGTTGACCGCGTAGACCAGGGCGTCCTGGACGATGTTGGGCTCAGCGAGATCCTCGGTGAGGACGGAGTCGAGGTTGACCACGGCAACACGGTCGTCCTTGCTCCAGCCACGGATGTCGCCCACCGAATCGGCCAGCACCCGATGGGCGGCCACGTTGAGGTGGGTGTAGTGGGTGGGGTAGTTGCCGTGGACGGCGCAGCCCTGCGCGAGGGTGAGCGCGGCGACGGACGAGAGCGTCAGAGCCAGCTTGTGCATAGGTGCTCCTAGGGAGAAGTGTGCGGAAGTCCCGGACGAAGTGGTGCGCTGTGTAACACAATGTGGCAGAACAAGCGCGGCGTTCTCCGCTACGAAGGCGGTCGCTCGAGCGCGGGAAGAGCTTCCGGATCCACCTGCCCGAGGTGTCGATCCACCAGCCCCTGCAGCGCCTGATCTCCCTCGTCGGGATGGAGCGAACGCAGCAGCAGGGCCGCTCGAAGGCCGCGCTCGATCTCCACATCGGTCAGCACCCCCTCCCCCAGCTCGGCGAGCTGCTGCCGGCAGCGCTCCGCAGCCGCACCCTCGAGGGCCTCCACCAGCTGCTGGACCAGTGCATCCAGCACCCGATCGCGCAGCTCCGCCCGGCTCTGAGCGTAGCGCAGAGGATCCTCGTCGAGGTCCTGGTCCAGGAAGGCAGGGTGGGCGCTGTCGCTACAGCTGGCCACAGGCTCGAGCTGCCTCACCACGCCCGACCCGATCTCCAGCTCGGCGCCCAGCCGGCAGCTGAGGGTGCCTGTGCGCAGCTCGTACCTGAAGGGCTCCACGGGAGGCTGCGCCGTCGGCAGCGCCTCGAGGGCCTCGCGGGCCTCGAGCACCCGCGCCGTGAGAGGCTCCGCCCGCGCGGCTTCCAAGGCTCCAGCGCTCGGTTCCTCGAGGGCCAGGGCGAGCCTCCGGAGGCGCCGCTGCTCCGCGGCTGCCGCGGCGAGGGCGGCCTCGGCCTCGGCCAGCTCGGACTCCACGGCCTCGCGGCGCTTCAGCAGCGAGGCCCGCTGGGCATCCCTCGCCGGTCGGGACGCCACCGATCGGACGATCTCCTCGTCGCACTCCATGGGGCCTACCACCAGCTGCCCCTGCAGCTCGGCCAGATCGGCGTCCGCCAGCCAGCGCAGCGCGGGCGAGGGATCCCGTTCCAGCCGGGGCTCGAGAGTGCCCTCGAGCTCGGGCAGCAGCTCCACCTGCAGGAAAACTCCCAACTCCGCGTCCTCGGAAAAGCGCACCGCAGCCCGATCCCGGGCCTCACGGTCCCCCGGCCTGGCGCCGAGGGAAGCCGCGACGGCCGAGCGGACCCACGCCGAGGCCCAACGTCCAGCGCGCTCGTCCTGAACGGCGTGATCGCCCAGCGACATGGCCCAGCGCAGCTCCGCGTCCCGCAGCTCGTCCCCCAGGTCGAGCGGACCGGCCAGCCGAGCGAGCAGGAAGCAGGCCTGGTCGTAGTGACCTGCAGCCTCCAAGGCCTCGGCTTCCTCCACCGCGGCCTGGGTCAGGGCCTCCTCCATCGCAGGGAGGTCACCGTGCTCGGGGCGGCAGCGGCGCACACCGTCGTACAGTTCGAACGCGGCGCCCAGATCCCGCCCCGGTCCGGGCTCGAGCCAGGCCTGGGCCTGTCGGAGCTGCTGCCTGGCCTCCGCGGGATCGAAGCCCGGACAGGGCGGCGGTCGCGCGGCTTCGGGCGGCGGTGGTGGCGGCCCGCAGGCGGCGATGGCCAAAGCGACGACGATGGTGGCTGCTATGCGCATCTCACTCCTCTGCAGCCAGGCCGAGTCCACGGCCGGCGTGGCGAGCTTCCTCGAGGGCGAGGACCAGATCCTCGACCAGCGCATCGGAATCGGCAACGGCCCAAGGCGCGCTCCCCGCCACGGGAAGGCCGGTGGCCGAGAGCCCACCGCGACCCAGTCGCCAGGACTGTCCGCCCGCGGGCACCCCTGGACGGAACTCGGCACACAGTTGCCGGGGCTGCTCGTGTTCGGCGCGACGGACCAGGAGGCACGCCCGCGGCACGCCTTCGGCATGCAACCACCCCAGCACCTCCACCAGTCGTTCCACGCGCAGCGTGGGAGAAACCAGCAGGTTGGGCACGAGGGCGCTGACGTCCCGGTGCGCGTCGGGCGGCTGCAGCGCGGTGATGCCCGCCAGCGACAGCTCCGACCTCCGGCGCGCGATGGCCTGCCAGCGCTGCCATGCGCTGGGGGACCAGCTGTCGAGGACATCGGGTGGGGGGCCGCTGTCCACGACGAGGTCACCCTCACTCCAGGACACCAACCCCCGCGCCGACAGCACCACCCTATCGACCCCGATGCGAACAAGGGGCGCAGCCGGCCGCTCGAGGGGCAGGCCCTGGGCCCGCGGCAGGTCGAGATCGCCCAGCGGGCCTGGCACACGAGCCAACGCCAGCAGTGCGCGCCAGGACGCCAAGCGGTGGGAACCCAGGAGCGTGGTGGGCTGGATCTCTTCGAGCATCGGCCCCACCAGCTCCAGCGCGTGCACCGCGTCGTGGGTAGCGGTGCTCCGGGCCAACAAGCCCGCAGCCTGGGCGGGAGGAAGGTGGGTGCTCCCCTCGAGCGCCTCGCAGAACTCCGCCACCAGGGCCAGGCGAGCCAGCTGTCCGACCGCTCCGGACGCATCGATGATCTCCATGCGCCGATCCGCCTTCTGCACCGCGGACCAGGTGGCGTGGAGACGCCGAGCCGGCTCACTGCGGGCAGACCAGCGCGCCGCAGCCGCGAGGGCCTCGTCCCGCACCTGCAGCGGGCTTAGATCGGGCCGCTGCAGCACGTCACGGGCTTCGTCCAGGCTGCCGGGGATCTCGCTCCAGTCCCCCCGTGCCAGCAAGGCCAGCTCCAAGGCCATCGCGACCGAGGCTACAGGGGTCATGCCGGCGGGGCGAGCGGGCACGAGGTCATCGGCTCCCAGGCTCACCACACACGCCAGCACCAGCAGCGCCAGGCCGAGCCAGTGGCCCGGCTGCCCTCGCGCCGCGTTCCGTGGCATGCTCTGCGCCATGATCCGAGTCCTCTTCGACAGCTACGGCGATCCTATCCCGCGCGGCCTGACCGACCTCCTCGATGAGGCCGACTGTCGCCCGGATCGCCCCCCTGGCGAGCAGCGTGCGGCCCTCGAGGCCCTGGTGGACCGCCATCCCGACCGCCTGCAAGCCGCGGATGCACACCTGCTGAGGCTGCGACGAGTCGAGCGGGCGGACGAGCAGCTCCCCCCGGTCGTGGCCGGCCTGCGCCGCGACCGACTCCTCGCCCACGACGCCTGCACCACCACCTGGATCGGCTGGCGCATCGACAGCGGCGAGCGCGGAGCAGTGCGCTGTCCTCGTCCCGGCTGGCAGCGCGATCCTGTCCTGCTGCGGCGCCTCGAGCGCAGCGCCCGTGCGGCCACCGGAGTCCGGGGCCTGGCGCCCATGCGGTACCAGGCCCACGACGGCGGACCCTGTGTGAGCTACCGCCTCGAGGGCGTGGATCTGGCAGACCTGCTGCCCGCT